>VEQI01000220.1 GCA_018883305.1 Limnohabitans sp.
TTTGTGGTGTGGGCGCACCACATGTTCACCACCGGCATGCCGGTCACTGGGCAGTTGTTCTTCATGTATGCCACCATGCTGATCGCAGTGCCAACCGGCGTGAAGATCTTCAACTGGATCGCCACGATGTGGAAGGGTGAGATGACGTTCGAAACTCCCATGATGTGGGCGGTCGGATTCATCTTTGTGTTCACCATGGGCGGATTCACCGGTCTGATGCTCTCGATGGCACCGATCGACATCAACTTCCAAGACACCTACTACGTGGTGGCTCACTTCCACTACGTGCTGGTGGCGGGTTCGCTGTTTGCCATGTTCGCTGGCTTCTACTACTGGGCGCCCAAGTGGACCGGTGTGATGGTCGATGAAACCCGTGGCAAGATTCACTTCTGGTGGACGCTGATCTCCTTCAACGTCACCTTCTTCCCCATGCACTTCCTGGGTCTGGCCGGCATGCCCCGTCGTTACGCCGACTACCCCATGCAGTTCACCGACTTCAACCAGATCGCTTCCATCGGTGCCTTCACCTTTGGTTTCGCGCAGGTGTACTTCTTCCTGTTCGTCGTGCTGCCCGCCATGCAGGGCAAGGGCGAGAAGGCTCCCCAGCGTCCCTGGGAAGCGGCTGAAGGTCTGGAGTGGGAAGTGCCCTCGCCGGCCCCCTTCCACACCTTCGAGAACCCGCCCAAGCTGAACGCCGACGCTACCCGCATCGTCGCCTGATCACGGTCGAACTGGCATGACACCCGAGCAAAAGAAGAGCAACCTGCGGCTGGGCCTGATCCTGGCCTCAGTGGCGCTCGTCTTCTTTATCGGATTCATGGCCAAGATCATGCTGTTGAACCGCTGAAGCTGTTGTCATGGCGCTGAACCGCAACAACCTGTTGATGCTGCGCAAGCTCGTGGTCGTCGCCGCGGGCATGTTCGCCTTTGGTTATGCGCTGGTGCCCATGTACCGCGCCATCTGCGAGTTCACCGGTATCAACATCCTGGCCTTGGGCGAGCGTTCGGTCACTGGTACGGGCAATGCCCGGATGGCTGCCCCCACCAATACCCAGGTGGACACCAGCCGCACCATCACCGTGGAATTTGACGCCAATGCGCGCGGTCCTTGGCAGTTCCGCCCGGCTCAGCGTTCGGTGGAGGTGCACCCTGGTGAGATGGTCACTGTGATGTACGAGTTTGAGAATGTTCAAGACCGCGTCATGTCGGCCCAGGCCATTCCCAGCTACGCGCCGCGCCAGGCTGCGGCGCATTTCAACAAGATCGAGTGCTTCTGCTTCAACCAGTACACCCTCGCTCCGGGCGAGAAGAAGCAGTGGCCGGTGGTGTTCGTGGTGGACCCCAAGTTGTCCAAAGACGTCACCACCATCACCTTGTCGTACACGTTTTTTGAAGTGGGCAGCAAAACACCGCCTGCCCCAACCGCACTGAGTGCGCCCACTCGATCACAGGTGGGCGCATGACCGATCAACAACCTGTTCGCAAGGGCTCGCTGTGGCGCACCATCGTCGCTGTGGCCTGGTCGTTCCTGGGTATTCGCAAAAGCAGCGAATTCCAGGAAGACATCGCGAAGATCACGCCCTTGCATATTCTGGGTGTGGGGTTGGTGGCTGGTTTGTTGTTTGTCATCGGGTTGATGCTGATCGTCAACCTGATCGTCTCGAAATCATGAAGGAGTGGAAATGAGCAGCACCTCTCACGGCGGCACGCCGTACTACTATGTCCCGCACGAGTCGCGGCACCCGGCCATGGCGGCCCTGGGTCTGTTTTTCGTGATCCTGGGCGCCGGCCAATGGGTCAATGGCGCCGAGTGGGGCAAGTACTCCCTGTTTGGTGGCCTGGCTTTCTGGCTGTATGTGCTGTACCAGTGGTTTGGTGACGCCATCTCTGAAAGCGAAGGCGGTCAGTACGGTCACAAGATCGATCTGTCTTATCGCTGGAGCATGAGCTGGTTCATCTTCTCCGAAGTCATGTTCTTCGGCGCCTTCTTCTCCGCCCTGTGGTGGGCCCGTGCCCACTCCGTGCCGGAACTGGGCAACCTGAACAACGCCCTGCTGTGGCCCGATTTCAAGGCCGTGTGGCCCACCATGGCCGCAGGTGCCACGGGCTCTCCGGCCGGCATCATCGAGCCCTTCCAGACCATGACCCCGTTCTGGCTGCCCACCATCAACACCGCGCTGCTGTTGACCTCGGGCGTGACGCTCACGGTGGCTCACCATGCACTGCGTGACGGCAACCGCGCCAAGACCATCCAGTTCATGTGGCTGACCGTGCTGCTGGGTATCGTGTTCCTGTTTGTGCAGGGCTACGAGTATGCCCACGCCTACTCTGACATGAACCTCAAACTCTCTTCAGGCGTCTACGGTTCCACCTTCTTCATGCTGACGGGCTTCCACGGTTTCCACGTGTTCCTGGGCATGCTGATGCTGCTGGTCATCACCCTGCGTTTGCAAAAAGGTCACTTCACGGCGGACAAGCACTTCGGTTTCGAAGGCGCTGCCTGGTACTGGCACTTCGTGGACGTGGTGTGGCTGGGTCTTTACATCCTGGTGTACTGGATGTGATCGGTCGGCTGACCTGACAGCACAAAGGCCGCGGATGCGGCCTTTGTTGTTTGTGTGCTTGGACGTCAGGTCGTGACGGGCCCGGTTTGAGCAATTCGTTGTGCGTGTGAGGTGGTGGTCATTGACCGGCTTGAATGCCAGTGGGTTGGATATAGCCCAGTTTCCAGGCCACCAAAATGCATAGGAACAAGAGGATAGAAAACCCCACCCGCATGCCCAGTGCCCGGGCCATGCGGTTGGTTTTGGCAGCGCCGTTGCGGCCGTCGCGCATCATGAAGATGAGCGCCGACGCCAGACTGCCGAGGATGGCCACAAAGGCCAGTGCAACAAGCCATTTCATGGACAGGATTATCGCGTGAGTGCTTCAGACCATTTCCCCGCCAAACCGGCAGCCCGTCAAGGACGGACCCTGCGCTGGTGGGTGGTGACCTTGAGTGCCCTGGTGGCCATGGGCGTGACCGCCTCACTGGGCCGCTGGCAGTTGTCGCGCGCCGAACAAAAGCAGGCCCAGCAAGCCGTTCTCGATGCACGCGCCGATGAACCCGAGCTGGACCATGATGACTTGCAGGCACTGCAGTATCCGTTGCCCGAAACCTTGATGCATCGACGCGTGTTTGTGCAGGGTTTTTGGCGGCCGCAATACACCGTCTGGCTGGAGAATCGCAGTCACCATGGGCAGGCGGGTTATTGGGTGCTCACCCCCTTGCAACTGGACGCCGACACGGCGGTGTTGGTCCAGCGTGGTTGGGCGCCGCGCATTTCGCAAGATCGCACCGTTCTGCCACCGGTGCAAACTTCACTGGAGGTGGTGGAGGTGGAAGGCGTGCTGAGTGCTGGTCCTTCACGCTTGCTGTCGCTGGGTGAGGAGGTCGCTGGTGAATCGGTCACCACGGCATCGGGGTCTTCGAAGATTCGGCAAAATCTGACGCTGGAACAGTTCCGGCAGGACAGTGGCATCCCCGTGCTGGCCTATGTCATCCAGACCGATGACGATGACGAAGGCTTGCGACGTGACTGGCCCGCGGTGGGCTCCACGGCCGATAAAAATCTGGGTTATGCCTTTCAGTGGTTTGCCCTGTGCGCCTTGCTCTTTGTGCTGACCTTGTGGTTCCAATTCATACAGCCTGCCCGACATGCCAAACGTACCTCGTGATTCTTCCTCGGACCATCCCTTGGGTCTGACGGTGTATGACTTGCCTGAACCCCAAGCCGTGGCGCAGGCCGACGAGCAGCGCACTGCACAGGGGCGTTGGCGCATGCTGATGGTGTTGCTGGTGTGTGCAGCACCGGTCATTGCCTCGTATTTCACCTACTACGTGATTCGTCCAGAGGCGCGTCGCAACCACGGTGAATTGATCCAGCCTACCAAGGCCTTGCCTGACATTCCCACCCGCACGCTCCAGGGTGAGGCGGGTCAACTCACGGCCCTCAAGGGGCAGTGGTTGCTCATCAGCGTGTCCTCCGGGGCGTGTGATGAACGTTGTCAGAAGCACCTGTATCTGCAGCGCCAGATCCTCACCGGCCTGGGGCGTGACCGTGACCGCACCGATTGGGTCTGGCTGATTGACGATGAGGCCCCGGTGCCCGCTGCCATCCAGCCCGGTTTGACCGAGGCGGTGGTATTGCGCGTGCCCCGTGAAGCGCTGGCACAGTGGTTGTCCCCCCAGCCGGGCCACAGCCTGCATGACCACTGGTTTCTGGTGGACCCGCAAGGCGAATGGATGATGCGCTTTGGCCCCGATCTGGATGCCAAGAACGTGTTGCTGGTGAAGAAAGACCTGGAGCGTTTGCTGCGCGCAGCCAATGGCTGGGACAAGGCGGGACGCTGAGCCATGGACGCCACACGCCTGGTCGACTGGAGTCCGTTGCTGCACATGATGCTCAATGGCCTTTTGCTGGCGCTCGGGCCCCTGAGCTGGGTGTGGTTGCGTCATCGTGGAGCGCCCACGGCCAGGCGCATGCAGCAACTCACTTTGCTGACCCTGTTTCTCACCTTCGACCTGGTCCTGTTTGGCGCCTTCACCCGTTTGACCGATTCCGGCCTGGGCTGTCCGGATTGGCCCGGTTGCTATGGTCATGCCAGCCCGGTGGGTGCACAGGCCGCCATCACCGAAGCGCAGTCGCAAATGCCCACCGGTCCGGTCACACACGAGAAAGCCTGGATCGAGATGATTCACCGCTACCTGGCGGCTGCCGTGGGTGTGTTGATCCTGACGCAGGCCCTGTTCGTGGCGTGGCGCGCGTGGCAGGCCCGACGTGGCAAAAACGACGATGGGCTGGCGTCACAGACACCCGCGACCGGCGTCTGGTGGCCTTGGGTCACCTTGTTCTGGGTGTGTCTGCAAGGGGCCTTCGGCGCCTGGACGGTCACGCTGAAACTGTTCCCTGCCATCGTCACGCTGCATTTGCTGGGTGGGCTCGTGTTGCTGGTGTTGCTGGCCCGACAGGTGGCGGCACAACGCTTGGTCAGCGGTGAGTCCATGGCTGTGGCGATGCCCGTGGGGCTGCGCTGGGTCAGCATGGGTGCGGCGTTGCTGTTGCTGGTGCAAATCCTGTTGGGTGGTTGGGTCAGCACCAACTATGCCGTGCTGGCATGCAGCACATTCCCGCAATGCCAGGGCAGCTGGTGGCCGGTGATGGATTTTGAACAGGGATTCAGCCTGTGGCGTCATCTGGGCCTGACCACGGACGGACGACCCATCGATTTCGAAGCACTCACTGCCATCCATTACACGCACCGCCTGATGGCTTACCTGGTGCTGGTGGCTCTGGGCGCCTTGGCCTGGTGCTGGAAACGGCAGGGGTTGCAAGTCCAGGGCCGTTGGCTCAACGGATTGTTGCTGTGGCAATGGTTGACTGGACTCTCCAACGTGCTGCTGGACTGGCCTCTGTTGTCGGCCGTGGCCCACACCGGCGGTGCTGCGGCATTGCTGCTGTGCCTCAGCTGGACCCTCTTTATCACCCGCACGTCGAGGGCTGTCACAATCCCATCGACCCTTACCCGTCCCCTCGCATGACGAATACCGTCCTCTCCATGCCGCCCCGATGGCGGCAGTTCAACGCCCTGACCAAGCCCAGGGTGATTCAGCTCATCGTGTTCTGCGCCCTGATTGGCATGGTGCTGGCGGTGCCAGGGGTGCCGGCGTGGACCGATGTGGGCCAGGCAGCGGTAGCGTGTCTGGGCATCTGGCTGGTGTCTGGCGCCGCAGCAGCGTTTAACTGCATTGTGGAAAAGAAGATCGACGCGCGCATGAAGCGCACCGCCTGGCGACCCACGGCCAAGGGTGAACTGTCTGACCGCGAGACCTTGCTGTTTTCGTTTGTGCTGTGCCTGGCCGGCTCGGTGATTTTGTATGTGTGGGTCAATCCGCTCACCATGTGGCTCACCTTTGCCACCTTTG
>VEQI01000221.1 GCA_018883305.1 Limnohabitans sp.
CTTTCCCACCCATGGAGCGCCGCTGGCCTTGTCCGCAGTGGCCCAGCAAGGCTGGCAACTGTTGCGGGGTGATCTGCCGTTCCCCCTGGCGGTGCTGCGTCGGCAGGCGTTGGTGCACAACCTGTCATGGATGCGCCAGTTTTGTGACCAGCGCGGCATTTCGCTGGCGCCGCACGGCAAGACCACCATGTCGCCACAGCTTTATCAGTTGCAGTTGTCGGCCGGGGCCTGGGCCATCAGCTTTGCGACGGTGTATCAGGCCGGCATCGGGGTGGCCCATGGTGTGCGACGGGTTCTGATTGCCAATCAGGTGTTGCAGGCCGCCGACCTGGATGGACTGGCCCATTTGCTGGCCACCACGCCTGGACTGGAGGCGATGTTCCTGGTCGACTCGATCGCGCAAATCGAGCAGATCGAGCACTGGCGGGCCAGTCGCTCCAGTGCCATCGTCTTTGCCGTGTTGCTGGAGCTGGGACTGGCGGGCCAGCGTACGGGTTGTCGGACCCATGAACAGGCCATGGCCGTGGCACAACGCATCCATGCCAGCCCGGCACTGCGGTTGGTGGGCATCGAAACTTATGAAGGGGGCTTGGCCACGTGTGAGCACGCGCATGACACACAGGCCGTGCTGGACCTGATGGCGCGTTTGCAAGCCGTGGCCCAGGCGTGTGATGCACGAGACTGGTTTGACGCTGAGGAGGTCCTTATCACGGCGGGTGGCTCGGCGCTGTTCGATGTGGTGGCGCGTGATCTGCGCCCGCGTCTGTCCCGCCCTGCACGCGGTGTGTTGCGTTCAGGCTGCTACCTTACCCACGACCATGTGCAATACCGGCAATTGCTGCGCTGTGTCGCGGAACGCTTGCAACTCACACAGACGCTGGAGCCTGCGCTGGAGGTGTTGAGCGTGGTCCAGTCCTGTGCCGAGCCCGGTCTGGCGCATCTGAGCATGGGCAAGCGCGACGTGTCGTATGACCGCGATCTCCCCGTGCCGCTGTGGCGCGCCCAGGTGGGGGACATGCAGACGCAGGCCGTGCCCTCGCACTGGCAGGTGGTTGCACTCAATGACCAACATGCCCATCTACGGTACGACGCCCAGCGGCCCGCGCATGAGCATCCCCAGGTGGGAGAGATCGTGGGCAGTGGCATTTCCCATCCGTGCACCACGTTTGACAAATGGCGCTGGATGCCCGTGGTGGACGATGACTATCGGGTGGTGGAGGCGATCACGATTCATTGCTGAACGTGCAGTGCCAGCCAGGCATCAATCTTCGCCCGAGTCCTGGCTGTCCTGGCGCAAACGAAGCGCCTGCTCATACAGGGCGTTGCGGGCCTGGCCCGTGATGTCGGCGGCCAATCGCACAGCGGTTTTGACCGGTAGCTCTTGCAGCAACAGGCGCAACACCCGGTCGTCCGTTGTTGCGGTATCCGATACCCCGGCTTTGGGGTGTACCACCAGGGCAAACTCGCCCCGCGTACGGTGGGGCGTGGCTTGCAACCAGGCCGGCAGGGTTTGCGCAGACAGCGTGGCGATTTCTTCGAATTGCTTGGTCAGTTCACGGCCCACGGTGATCTGGCGTGACCCCAGCGCCTGGAGTGCTTGGGCCAGCGGCTCGATGCGGTGCGGCGCTTCCAGCAGTACCTGTGCCCGGGGCTCTTGAGCCATGGCGTTCACCTGCGCCTGACGCTCTTGCGCGCGTGACGACAAAAAGCCAAGGAACAGGAAACCCGGATGCGCGTCCGCCCATTGACCGCTGACACTGAGCAAGCTGGTGACGCTGCTGGCGCCGGGCAGGGGGATCACCCGCAAACCAACGGCCTGCACGCGGGCCACCAGGCGGGCACCGGGATCACTGATGGCCGGTGTGCCTGCGTCACTCACCAAGGCCACGCGTTGGCCCTGACGCAGCCGATCGATCACCGTTTCGCTGCTGGCGGATTCATTGTGCTGGTGCACGGCCAGCCAGGCGGCCGGGGGGTGGTCAATGCCATAGGCGCGCAGCAACGCCTGGCTGTGTCGCGTGTCCTCACAAGCCACGGTGTTCACCAGCTGCAGCACATGCAGGGCACGCAGACTGATATCGGCAAGATTACCAATGGGCGTGGCCACCACATACAGGGCGCCCTCGGGATAATCCTGCCCAGCCGCTGCGGCGTGGGCCGCGGCACGGGCCGCATCAAATGAAGCGCTCACTCAACTCCTTCACTGACCGTTCAGGTTGCACACCCCGCACCACCAAAGCCATGGGTGATGCGGCCGAGGATGACGCCTTGCGTCATTTGCAGGCCCAAGGCCTGCGCTTGCTTGAAAGCCATTATCGGACGCCCGGACGCGGGGGCGGAGAAATCGACCACATCATGCGCGCGCCTGATGGCACGGTGGTTTTTGTGGAGGTTCGTTGGCGCCGCACTGAACGGTATGGTGGTGCGTTAGCCAGCGTCACGGCCACCAAGCAGCGCCGTCTCATTTGGGCTGCGCGTCATTACCTGCGGCGTTTTTCCACGCCACCGCCGTGTCGCTTTGATGTCGTGGGCCTGGGGCCGCAAGGCGTGGTGTGGATCCAGGGCGCGTTTGACGCGTGATGCCGCACTTCGCCAGTGCACCTAGACCCTGTCGGGTCATACCCCGCGGTTATGATATGCGCCATGCTTGAGCAACGCATCGAACAGCAGTTCATTGACAGTGCCGACCTGAAATACCAGGCCGCACAAGTGCTGGCCAAACCGATTGCAGCGGCCATTCAGGCCCTCCTGGCCTGCGTGACCAGCGGTGGCAAGGTGCTGGCGTGCGGTAACGGTGGATCGGCTGCGGATGCCCAGCACTTCGCCGCCGAGTTTGTGGGCCGCTTTGAACGTGAACGACCCGAGCTCGGGGCCCTGGCGCTCACCACGGACAGCTCCATTCTGACGGCCATCGCCAATGACTACAGCTACCTGCAAATTTTTTCCAAGCAGGTGCGCGCCCTGGGCCAGCCCGGCGATGTCTTGCTGGCCATATCCACCAGCGGCAATTCCGCCAACGTGATGGCTGCCATCGAGGCCGCCCATGAGCGCGACATGACCATCGTGGCGCTCACCGGCCGAGGGGGCGGCAAGATCGGACAACAACTGCGCGACACCGACGTGCACATCTGCGTGCCCCATGAGCGCACAGCCCGCATCCAGGAGGTTCACCTGCTGGTGCTCCACTGCCTGTGCGATGGCGTGGACAACCAATTACTCGGCGAACAGGAAGGTAACCCATGAAACAACATCATCGTCTGTGGACCCGTGCAGCAGCCGGGCTGGCCCTCGTCATGAGTTTGGGCGCTTGCGCTCCGCTGGTGGTGGGCAGCATGGTGGGTGGCGCCATGGTGGCCAGCGACCGTCGCACCTCGGGCATTCAGCTGGAGGACGAAGGCATTGAACTGCGAGGCGGCAATCGCATCCGCGAGATGCTGGGTAGCCGCGTGCACATCAATATCACCAGCTACAACCGCCAGGTTCTGCTGACCGGCGAGGTGCCGACGCAGAAAGACAAAGATTACGCCAACCAGCTGATTTCCCAGGTGGAGAACGTGCGCACCGTGGTCAACGAGCTGGCTGTGGCGCCCACCAGCTCGTTGTCTGATCGTTCCATGGATGCGCTGATCTCGGGCAAGGTCAAGGCCAGCATGGTCGACAGCAAGGACATCTTTGCCAACGCTTTCAAGGTGGTGACGGAGCGCGGTACGGTGTACCTGATGGGCCGTGTCACGCAACGTGAAGCCCAGCGTGCCACCGACCTGGCGCGGCAGGTCAGCGGCGTCAAGAAAGTGGTGCGGGTCTTCGACATCCTGACGGAAGAAGAGCTGCAGGCCCTGCTGCCCCCGCCGCCCAAGAACGCCGCCCCGGCCACCAGCAGCGAAGCCAAGTAAGGGACCAGGCCCCCGGGATCACTTCAGCCGCTTGACCAGGCTGGAGGTGTCCCAGCGGCTGCCGCCGAGCTGCTGCACGTCGGCGTAAAACTGGTCCACCAAGGCGGTGACGGGCAAACGAGCGCCGTTGCGCTTGGCCTCGTCCATGGCCAGGCCCAGGTCCTTGCGCATCCAGTCCACGGCAAAGCCGAAGTCGAATTTGTCGGCCACCATGGTTTTGCCACGGTTGTCCATTTGCCAGCTTTGAGCGGCTCCTTTGCCAATCACGTCCAGCACCAGGTTGACGTCCAAGCCCGCCCGGGTCCCAAAGGCAATCCCCTCGCTCAGGGCCTGCACCAGTCCAGCAATGCAGATTTGATTGACCATCTTGGTGAGTTGGCCCGCACCACTCTCTCCCATTAGGGTGAAGGCGCGGGAGAACGCCATGGCCACGGGTTTAACTTGTTCAAAGACGGCCGCATCACCGCCACACATCACGGTGAGCTGACCATTTTGTGCGCCCCCTTGTCCGCCCGAGACGGGGGCGTCGATGAAGGCGGCGCCCTTGGCTTTGGCCGCTTGGTACAGCTCACGTGCCACGTTGGCGGACGCGGTGGTGTGGTCCACCAGGATGGCGCCGGCCTTCATGCCGGCCAGTGCGCCGTCCGGCCCCAGGATGACGGAGCGCAGATCGTCGTCGTTGCCGACGCAGCAAAACACGATGTCCGCGCCTTGTGCGGCTTCGCGGGGCGTGGAGGCGCTGCGCGGCGCCTTGCTGGCGGAGAACTCCTGGCACCAGGCCTGGGCTTTGGCAGGGTTGCGGTTGTACACCGTGACGGCATGACCTGCTTGTGCCAGATGGCCAGCCATGGGGTAGCCCATCACGCCCAGGCCGATGAAGGCCACAGCCGTGGAGGGGGTGGAGTCGTAGGTGCGGGGGTTGATGCTGGACATGGCGATGAATTCGGGGTGGTGGATGAGGGGGGTGGATCGTGCGCTGACCGATGGGCGGCGCTGTGGTTGCCATCATAGAGCGACTGGCCAGGGCCTGCCATGACTGGGATATTGCATTCATGCGGTCGAGCCTGTGCGCGTGAGGTCGGCTGCCAGCCGACCTGCCGCCACCGCTTGTTGCCACGCCTGCTGCAACGTCTGCATGCCATGGGCGGCACCCGTTTGCATGGCGTTGTCAATTTGAGCGAGTTTGTCCTCCCGGATGAGATGCCGCACTGCGGGGGTACAGCACAAGACCTCGTGCAACGCGATGCGTGGCCCCTGCCGGGACGGCACCAGTTGCTGGGACAGCACGCCCAGCAAAGACAGGCTGAGCTGATTGCGGATGAGGGGTTTGTCGGCGGGTGGGAACACGTCGACCAGCCGGCTGATGCTTTGCGCAGCGCTACGGGTATGCAAGGTGGCCAGCACCAGATGCCCGGTTTCGGCGGCGGTCAGGGCCAGCCGGACACTGTCCAGGTCGCGCAACTCGCCCACCAGGATGACGTCCGGGTCTTCTCGCAAGGCGGCCCGCAGGCCGGTTGCGAAATCGGGCGTGTGATGCCCGATCTCCCGTTGATGGATCTGGCATCGGACCGAGGCATGCACAAACTCGATCGGGTCTTCCAGCGTCAGGATGTGGCCTTCACGGATGTGGTTGAGGTGTTGCACCAGCGCGGCCAGCGTGGTGCTTTTGCCGCTGCCGGTGGCGCCTGTGACCAGCAAGAGCCCGCCGTGCGCATCGAGCCAGGGAAGAACCGCGGGTGGCACGCCCAGCGCGGCCAGTTCGGGAAGGGTACTGGGCAGCAGGCGCAAGACCAGGCCGGGTCCATGGAGATGTTCAAACGCATTGACGCGGTAGCGCCCGTGTGGCGGCAGGTTCAGGGCGAAGTCGAGATCGGTGGCGGTGCTGGTGATGCCCGCGCTCAGCAGGGCTTCGCGGCGCAAGGCGGTGGCCTGATGGGTTGATAGCGCCTGAGAGGACAAGGCCTGCATCTGGCCGTGGACGCGCACCCGGGGGAGCTGCCCGGCGGAGACGTGCAGGTCGCTGGCCTGGGCGGCGCGCGCCAGGCCTAGCCAGTGTTGAAG
>VEQI01000222.1 GCA_018883305.1 Limnohabitans sp.
CGGGCCTGATCCGACTGGGTGAAGGCGAGCTGCGCTCGGGCGGACAGCGTCGCCCTTCCATTCTGGCCGATGCCTTGGAGGCTTTGATTGGTGCCGTGTTTCTCGACGCCGGCTACCAGCAGGCCGAGTCACTGGTGACGCGCCTGTTTGAAAAAGTGGAGATCACACCCACCATGTCTGCCGCCACCAAGGATCCCAAGACCCAGTTGCAGGAATGGCTGCAGGCGCGCCGACACCAGTTGCCTATTTACCGCGTGGTGGGCACCCTGGGCGCGGCGCATCAGCAAACTTTCGATGTGGAGTGTGAAGTGCCCGAGTTGGGCCTGAGTGAACGCGGCATTGGCGGCTCACGCCGGGCCGGTGAACAGGCCGCGGCGCAAGCCATGTTGCAAGTGCTGGCGGAACACAAGTGATGACTGACATGGCCGATCTTCCCAAGGACGCAGCGCCGCTGCCTGAACCCACACCGGCGCAAGCGTCAGCGGTGGGAGATGCCCTGGCCGCCGCGCCCGGTGGCCAACGCTGTGGCCTGGTTGCCATCGTTGGCCGTCCCAATGTGGGCAAGTCCACCTTGCTCAACGCACTGGTGGGGCAAAAAATCAGCATCACCTCGCGCAAGGCACAGACCACCCGCCACCGCATCACGGGCATCCGCACCGAGGGGCAGACCCAGTTCATCTTTGTCGACACACCTGGTTTTCAAACCCACCATAACAACGCCTTGAACCGTTCGCTCAATAAAACCGTGCTGGGTGCGGTCGGGGATGTGGATCTGGTGCTGTTTGTCGTCGAGGCCGGACACTTTTCAATGGCCGATGCCAAGGTGCTGTCGCTGCTCTCGCGGGACACGCCAGTCATCCTGGTGGCCAACAAGCTTGACCGAGTGCATCGTCGTGGCGAAATCGCGCCCTGGCTGCGCGACATGCAGTCACGCCATCCGTTTGCCGAGTTCATGCCCATGTCGGCCAAACAGGCCAAGGACATCGAGCGTTTGCTGGCCGTGTGTCAAAACTACTTGCCCGAGCAGCCCTGGTGGTATGCCGAGGACGAGTTGACCGACCGCAGCGAGCGTTTTCTGGCCAGCGAGATCATCCGCGAAAAGCTGTTCCGTCTGACCGGTGATGAACTGCCCTATACCTCCACAGTGGTCATCGACAACTTCACCGAGGAGCCGGGTAAAACCGTCAGTCGCATGGTTCGCATCAGTGCCACCCTCGTGGTGGAGCGCGATGGCCACAAAGCCATGGTGATTGGTGAAAAGGGTGAGCGACTCAAGCGCATTGGCACCGAGGCTCGCCAGGAGCTGGAAAAGCTGCTTGACGCCAAGGTGTTTCTGGAACTGTGGGTCAAGGTCCGCTCGGGCTGGGCGGACGACGAAGCGCGGGTGCGCAGCTTTGGCTACGAGTAAGTCACGCGCTTCCAACCGCATCAGCAGCGAACCCGCGTTCGTCCTGCACCGCTATCCCTGGAGTGAATCCAGCCTGGTGCTTGAAGTTTTCACTCGCCACCATGGCCGCATTGCTTTGATGGCACGCGGTGCGCGCCGTCCCACCTCCAATTTCCGCCCGGTACTGCTGCCCTTGCAGCCGCTGCGCCTGGACTACGGTGGTGACAGCGAGGTGCGCTCTCTCAAAGGTGCGGAATGGGTGGGCGGACACGTCATGCCACGTGGCGAGGCGTTGCTCTCGGGCTACTACCTCAACGAGTTGCTGATGCGCCTCTTGGCGCGCGACGATCCGCACCCTGCTTTATTTGACCTGTACCGACAGACCGTGCACGTGCTGGCCACCGAAACCGCGCCAGCCATGACGTCGGTGTTGCGAGCCTTTGAATTGCTGCTGCTGCGTGACATCGGCCTGCTGCCAGCGCTGGATCAACAGACGCTCACCCTGCAGCCCTTGCAGCCAGATCAGGCGTATGAGCTCTCGGCAGAGGGCGGGCTGCGACAGTGGCTCCGCGGGCAAGACGAGGTCTCTGCCGCATCCTCCGCCCGTGGCATGGTGATGGGGCAGGCTTGGTCGGATTTGCAGTCGGCCCTGGAGGGCGACGTCCCCTGGCTGGACACGTTGCGTGTGTGTGCCCATCTCACCACCGAGGCGCGAGCCGCTTTGCAAACCCAGTTGCGGGCCTTGTTGCATCACCATTGTGGCGTGACCACCCTGCGTACGCGACAATTGATGATGGAATTGCAGTCGTTGTGACCCACGATGTAACGCTGACTTCCCTGTTTCCCTTTTGCTGATTGTTTCTTCCTGACTGCCATGTCCACCGCTCTGTCTGTCAATCTCAACAAGGTGGCCCTGATTCGCAACACGCGGCATCTGGGCATTCCCAGTGTGACCAAGGCGGCCACGCTGTGTCTGCAAGCGGGGGCTCATGGGATCACGGTGCATCCACGTCCCGATGCACGCCACATCCGCCCTGACGATGTGCCGGCGCTATCTGGCCTTCTGCGCCAATGGCCTGGACGGGAATTCAACATCGAGGGCAATCCGTTTCACAACCTGATGGACTTTGTGCTGACCTTGAAGCCCGATCAGGCCACCTTCGTGCCCGACAGCGAGGGCCAGTTCACCAGTGACCATGGCTGGCGCTTCCCGCAAGACGCCGAGCGTTTGCGCTCTGTCATTGCCCAGGCCAAAGCCGCTGGCGTGCGGGTGAGCTTGTTCATGGATCCCGAACCTGAGCAGATGTCCCAGGCCCGCGCTGTGGGTGCGGATCGGGTCGAACTTTACACGGAGCCTTATGCACAGGCCTTTGGCACACCGAGGCAAGCCGAGGTGCTGGCTCGCTACCGCGACAGCGTTCATGCTGCCCGTGCGGTCGGCCTGGGTGTGAATGCCGGGCACGACCTCAATCGGGATAACCTGGGCCCGTTCTTGAGTGGCGTGGGACAGGTGGACGAAGTCTCCATTGGCCACGCCCTGATTGCTGACGCGCTTGAACTGGGCTACGCCCAGACCGTTCGCGCCTACCTGGCCTGCATCCCGGGTCGCGCATGATTTACGGCATTGGCACCGACATCTGCGATGTGCGCCGCATTCGCGCCTCGCTGGAACGCCATGGCGAGCGCTTTGCCGCCAAGATCCTCTCCGACCACGAAATGACCACCTGGCGCCAGCGCAGTGCACGCTGGCCCGAGCGTGGTGTGCGCTACCTGGCCACCCGTTTTTCAGCCAAGGAGGCCTTCAGCAAGGCTATTGGCCTGGGCATGCGCATGCCCATGACCTGGCGCTTGTGCGAAGTGGGCAAGCTGCCCACCGGGCAGCCCATCATCGTGCTGCATGGCGTGCTCAAGGATTGGTGCGAGGCGCGTGGCTTGCAGGCCCGTGTCAGCGTGACCGATGAGACCGACTATGCGGCCAGTTTCGTCATCGTCGAGCAAATGCCGCAGGCATAGCAGGCGACGCTGATCCACTCATGTCTATTTTCCAGTGCACACCATGACGCTTCACGCACCGCTCATTCTTGACATCGCTGGTACCGAGCTCACCGCCACGGACCGCCGTCGCTTGGCCCACCCGTTGACGGGCGGCATGATTTTGTTTTCGCGCAATTGGCGTGACCGAGCCCAGCTCACCGCGTTATGCCAGGACATCAAGTCCATTCGTTCCGATTTGCTGATTTGTGTGGACCATGAGGGCGGACGTGTGCAACGCTTCCGTACCGACGGGTTCACCCATTTGCCGCCCATGCGTGTGTTGGGTGAACAGTGGATGCGGGCTGATGAGAAGCAGCCTGGCGTTGGCGCGATGGAGGCTACCCGCGCTGCCACCGCTTGTGGCTTTGTATTGGCCAGTGAATTGCGTGCCTGCGGCGTGGATTTCAGCTTCACCCCGGTGCTCGATCTGGATCACGGCAGCAGCAGCGTGATTGGCGACCGCGCCTTCCACCGAGACCCGCGTGTGGTGAGTGTGTTGGCCAAGAGCCTGATGCATGGCTTGCTGCAAGCGGGCATGGCCTCGTGTGGCAAACACTTCCCCGGACACGGCTTTGTGCGTGCCGATTCGCACACCGAGATTCCGGTGGATCGCCGCTCGCTCAAGGCCATCATGCAAGACGATGCCAAGCCCTACGAATGGCTGGGTGGTTCGGTGGCCAGCGTGATGCCCGCGCATGTCATTTATCCGAAAGTGGATGCTCTGCCGGCGGGTTTTTCCTCGCGCTGGTTGCAGGACATCCTGCGCCACCAACTGGGTTTCACCGGGGCCATCTTCAGCGATGATTTGTCGATGGAAGGTGCGCGCCGGCTCCACGGTCGGGTGGTGAGCTACACCGAGGCCGCTGTGGCCGCCTTGCGCGCGGGCTGCGACCTGGTGCTGCTGTGCAATCAAAGTACGCCTTCCAGCGAAGGGGCCGGGCGTGCCGTGGATGAATTGCTGGATGGGCTGGCCGAAACGCTGCTCAAGGGTGCCTGGCTGGCCAGCGAGGCCAGCGAATGTCGTCGGCAGGCACTGCTACCGCGCTTCCAGGCCCCGACCTGGGATCAATTGATGACGCAGCCCGACTACTTGCAGGCCTTGTCTGAATTGCCCTGAGGGCGGTCGCGAATGCCCGCCTGGCAATGACCCCGCCCGGCGCATGCGTTCCCTTTGCCCTCGGTTTTCATGGGTGTCAAAAGGGTAAAATTAGGCCTTCGCCGGTGCAAAGCAAGGCCGGCAGTGAGACAACCAAGGAAGTTTTGTGGCGACCAAATCTGGAAAAACCCAAGTCGATTCGACGGGTCTGCGCTTCACCAGCCGGGAAAACGGCTCCCCCTTTGTCGGCATGGGCAAAGTCGGTGAAACCATGTCGTGCATCAAGTGCGGTCTGCACAAGCCCCGCCGCCTAGGCAGCCAACGTCGTTTTGCGGGTGGACTGGCTTTCTTCTGTCACGACTGCAAGCCGCCGCAACCCAAGTGATCGCTTGGGGAAGGTGGCCATTGCCCTGCCACCTTCCGTGCCCGCTCAGGCTTCTCTGCGTAGCGCCGGGAACAAAATCACGTCGCGAATGCTCGGGCTGTCGGTGAGCAACATCATCAAGCGGTCGATTCCGATTCCGCAGCCACCCGTGGGTGGCATGCCGTACTCCAGCGCGCGCACAAAGTCGTGGTCGAAGAACATGGCCTCGTCGTCGCCACTCTCCTTGGCCGCCACCTGCGCATGGAAGCGCGCCGCCTGATCCTCGGCGTCATTCAACTCGCTGAAACCATTCCCGAATTCACGTCCCGTGATGTAGAGCTCGAAACGCTCCGTCACCTCAGGGCGCGAGTCGCTGGCGCGTGCCAGCGGTGAAATCTCCACCGGGTGTTCGCAGATGAAGGTGGGCTGCCACAGCTTTTCCTCCACGGTTTCCTCAAAGTACAGCACTTGCAGGCTGGCCAGGCTGCGGCCCGTGAGCTTGTGCTTCTCGTCGGTGAAGCCGAGCTTGCGCAAGGCGTGTATGAGCCACTCGCGGTTGTCCACGTTGTCACCGGCCTCGGTGTATTTCAAGATGGCCTCGCGGATGGTCAGGCGCTGGAATGGCTGGCTCAGGTCCACTGGTTGGCCGTTGTAGGTGAGCAGCAGGGTGCCCACGGCCTTTTGCGCGGCGTCTCGCACGAGCTCTTCGGTGAAGTGCATCAGGTCCTGGTAGTTCCAGTACGCCGCGTAGAACTCCATCATGGTGAACTCGGGGTTGTGGCGCACCGAGATGCCTTCGTTGCGGAAGTTGCGGTTGATTTCGAACACGCGCTCAAAGCCGCCCACGATCAGGCGCTTGAGGTACAGCTCGGGCGCAATGCGCAGGTACATCTCCTGGTCCAGCGCGTTGTGGTGCGTGACAAACGGGCGCGCATTGGCACCACCGGGAATCGGGTGCAGCATGGGCGTTTCGACTTCCAGGAAGCCGTGTTGCACCATGAAGTCACGGAT
>VEQI01000223.1 GCA_018883305.1 Limnohabitans sp.
CAAGGCGTTGGTGACGCTCACCCCCACGCCGTGCAAACCGCCCGAGAAGCTGTAGGCGCCGCCTGAACCTTTGTCGAACTTGCCACCGGCGTGCAGGCGGGTGAACACCAGTTCGATCACGGGGGCTTTTTCCTCCGGGTGCAGCCCGAACGGAATGCCGCGACCGTCGTCCTCCACGCTCACCGAACCATCGGTGTGCAGACTGACGCGGATTTTTTTGCCGTGACCAGCCAGCGCCTCATCAGCGGCGTTGTCGATCACCTCCTGCACGATGTGCAGCGGGTTGTCGGTGCGGGTGTACATGCCGGGGCGCTGCTTGACCGGCTCCAGGCCTTTGAGGACCCGGATGGAACCTTCGGAGTACGCGGGGGGGTGCTTTGCTGCCATGGGCGCCGATTGTAGTCAGCTTTGAAGCTTGTACTGGATGAAACCACAGTTCACCTTTGACCCGCCCCCTGTCAGCCCGAGCATGCAAGCCCCTGGCGACACCCAAATCCGCCAAGCCTGGGAGAATCGGGGGATGACTGTCTCTCGCTCGCCCATTCCCCTCGTTCGTCTGCTGCTGTGCAGCGCCCTGGTGGTCACGGTCTCCATGGGCGTGCGCCACGGTTTTGGACTTTGGCTGCAACCCATCACCCAAGCCCAGAACTGGAGCCGGGAAACCTTCGCCATGGCCATGGCCATCCAGAACATCACCTGGGGTCTGGTAGGTATTTTCTCGGGCATGCTGGCCGACCGTTTTGGCGCATTCCGGGTGCTGATCGGCTGCGCCATCCTGTATGGGCTGGGATTGGTTGGCATGGCCCTGGCCGACACCCCACTCACCTTTGCCCTGACCTGTGGCGTGCTGATTGGCATGGCGCAGGCGGGAACCACCTATCCCGTGGTGTACGGGGTGATTGGACGCAACGTGGGCTTGGAGCGGCGCTCCTGGGCCATGGGTGTGGCTGCCGCGGCTGGCTCGTTTGGCCAATTTCTCATGGTGCCGGTGGAGGGCCAGTTGATTCTGCAACTGGGCTGGCAACAGGCCTTGATGGTGCTGGGCGCCTGCTGTCTGCTGATTCTGCCCCTGGCCATGGGTCTGCGTGAGCCCCCCATGGGGCCCGCCAACGGTGTAGTCCGGCAGCAAACCATTGGACAGGCCATTCGGGAGGCCTTTGGCTACCGCAGCTTTCAATGGCTGATGGCCGGCTACTTTGTGTGCGGCTTTCAGGTGGTGTTCATTGGCGTGCACATGCCCAGCTACCTGAAAGACCGGGGGCTGTCCCCCGAGGTGGCCAGCTATGCGCTAGCCCTGATCGGCCTGTTCAATGTGGTGGGCACCTACGCAGCAGGCGCCCTGGGCCAACGCATGTCCAAACCACGCATCCTGTCGGCCATCTACCTGTTGCGGTCCGTCGGCATCATTCTGTTCCTGCTGGCCCCGCTCAGTCCCACCAGTGTGTATCTGTTCTCTGCCTTCATGGGCATGCTGTGGCTGTCCACCGTCCCGCCCACCAGCGCCGTGATTGCACAGATTTTTGGCGTGGCCCATCTGTCCATGCTGGCAGGCTTTGTCTTTATCAGCCACCAGATCGGCAGTTTCATGGGCGTGTGGCTGGGCGGCCTGGTGTACGACCGCACCGGCAGCTACGACGTGGTCTGGTGGTGTTGCATTGCGCTGGGCGTGTTTGCCGGCCTGGCCAATCTGCCGGTCCGTGAGGCCCCTATTCAACGTCAACCGGTGGCGGCCTGAGCCGATGGGCATGAAGCTGTCTCACCGCTTGCTGGCCTGGATGATCACCCTGGTGGTTCTGCTGGGCGTGTTTGCCTTGTACCTGCAACCCCACTTTTTGTTCACCCTGGCCCAACAGGTGTGGAGCTGTTTTTGATGACCCATGCCTCTTTGCCACCCAGCGACTGGGTTCGCCGCTGGACCCCTCTGATTCCCCGTGAAGGCACGGTCCTGGATCTGGCCTGCGGTCGTGGCAGACACCTGCGCTGGCTGGCATCCTGCGGCTTGTCGGTCCTGGGCGTCGACCGTGACGAAGCCGCCCTCAGCGAGGCCGCTGCCTGGGGCTCCACCCTGCAGGCGGAGCTGGAACAAGGACCATGGCCATTGACAGGTCGCACCTTTGCGGGCGTGGTGGTCACCCATTACCTGTGGCGCCCAACCTGGGCCCATTTGTTGGACTGCCTGGCGCCCGGGGGCGTGCTGATTTATGAAACGTTTTCCCGTCAGCATGCGCACATCGGCAAGCCCTCGCGCGACGATTTCCTGCTACGCCCGGGGGAACTGATCGAGCGCTGCGCGGGTTTGCGCGTGGTGGCCTATGAGGACGGGTTTCTACCCCACCCTGACCGCTTCGTTCAGCGCATCGTGGCCGTGCGAGAAAAATCCCCTGACGCGTCAACGATGCGTTACCCGCTCTCGTTAGAATGAGCGTTTCGCCTTCATCCTGCAGCACATGACACCCATCACTGGCAGCATCGTGGCCCTGGCCACCCCCATGCAAACCGACGGCAGCGTGGACTACCCCAACCTGCGCAAGCTGATCGACTGGCACATCCAGGAAGGCACCGACTGCATTTGCGTGGTCGGCACCACCGGTGAATCCCCCACGGTGAACGTGGAAGAACACTGCGAAATCATCCGCGTGAGTGTGGAACAGGCCAAGGGGCGTGTGCCCATCATGGCTGGGTGCGGCGCCAACTCCACCTCGGAAGCCATCGAGCTGGCCCGGTTCGCCAAAGGCGTGGGCGCCCAATGCCAGTTGCAAGTGGTGCCCTACTACAACCGTCCCACCCAAGAGGGCCTGTTCCAGCACTTTAAAACCATCGCCGAGGCCGTGGACCTGCCCATGGTGCTCTACAACGTGCCGGGGCGTACCGTGGCAGACATGCAGCACGACACCGTGCTGCGCCTGGCACAGGTGCCGGGCATTGTGGGCATCAAGGAAGCCACGGGCAACATCGAGCGGGCGCAGTGGCTGATCCGCGATGTGCCCTCGCACTTTTCCGTTTATTCTGGGGACGACCCCACCGCCGTGGCACTCATGCTGTGTGGCGGCAAGGGCAATGTGAGCGTCACGGCCAACATCGCACCGCGTCTCATGCATGAACTTTGCGTGGCGGCCCTGGCTGGCAACATCCAGCGTGCCATGCAAATCCAGTTCCAGCTCATGCCGGTGCACAAACACCTCTTTGTGGAAGCCAACCCCATTCCCTTGAAATGGGCCATGGCGCGCATGGGTCTGTGCGGCCCCACCATGCGTCTGCCACTGACCCCGTTGTCCACCCAGCACCAGCCCACGGTGGAGTCGGCGCTTCAGGCCAGTGGTCTGCTGTGATGCAAGGATCTCTCGTGCGCGTTGCTCCCCATCGTTTTTCTTCCCGTTGGACCACCTGGTCGTTGGCCTGTGTGCTGCTGGGCCTGAGCGCCTGCTCCACCACGGTGTTCGACAACGAAAAAGTCAATTACAAATCGGATTCGCGCGCCAAGCCTGTGTCGCTGGAAGTGCCACCCGACTTGTCGCAACTGTCTCGCGACTCACGTTACGCCATGCCTGGCGGCAGCGTCAGTGCGGCCAGCCTGGAGCAGGAAAAACGCACCGCGGCCGGTGTCACGGCACCCGCCGCCATAGCCGATGTCCGGATCGAGCGCAGTGGAACCCAACGCTGGTTGGTGGTGCAACGCCCAGCCGACCGGGTCTGGCCCATCGTGCGCGAATTCTGGCTGGAGAACGGCTTCACCTTCACCACCGAGCAACCTTCCACAGGTTTGTTGGAAACCGATTGGGCAGAAAACCGCGCCAAGCTGCCGCAAGATTTTTTGCGTCGTACCCTGGGCAAGGTGCTGGATGGCATGTACTCCACCGGTGAGCGGGACAAATACCGCATTCGTGTGGAGTCTGTGGCGCGAGACACCACGGAAATCATCATTTCCCACCGCGGCATGACGGAAGCCTATGGCGACAGCAGCAAAATGACCACCGCCTGGCAACCGCGTCCCAGTGATCCCAGCCTGGAAGTGGAGTTTCTGCGCCGTCTGATGATCAAACTGGGCGGTGCGGTGGAGCAAGCCAATCAGGCTGCGGCTGAGCCGGTCGCGGCGGCTGCCACCCTGGTGTCCGTCACTGACAAGCTGCAAGTCATCCAGTATGTGGAGGGCTTCGATGTCGCCTGGCGTCGCGTGGGGGTGGCCCTGGATCGCACGGGCTTCACTGTGGAAGATCGCGATCGCAATCAAGGCCTGTACTTCGTGCGCTATGTCGAGAAACCCGACCCCGAAAAGCAAGGGTTCTTCAATCGTTTGCTGAACCGCACCTCCGACCCCGAGGGCCCCGTGCGCTACCGCATCCTGTTGACTCGCGAAGGCACTGGCAGTCGCATCAGCGTCCTCAACAGCAATGGCGAACCCGACACCAGCGCGCCCACCCAGCGCATCCTCAAGCTGCTGATCGACGAGCTCAAGTAACCCGGGCACCCCGATGGCTTTGCGCGTGCGCAGCCTGGCCAGCGGAAGCTCGGGCAATGCCACCCTGGTGGAAGCCAGCGGCACCTTGCACACCACCCGTGTGTTGGTGGATTGTGGCTTGCGTCCGGCTGAACTGGCGCGGCGTCTACAACAGGCGGGGCTGGAGATCGCTGACCTCGATGCCCTCTTCATCACCCATGAGCACAGCGACCACGTCGGCCATGCGCGAACGCTGGCACAGCGTCATCGGCTGCCTCTGTGGATGAGCGAGGGCACGCGCCGCGCCTGCGAGGCCCATGCCTGGGAGTTGGCCCCTGACCAATTGGGTCTGGCACGTGATGGTGAGCCCCTGGTGCTGGGCGAACTTTGCCTGCACCCCTTCACCGTGCCGCACGATGCCCGCGAGCCCTTGCAATTGCGTTTCACCGATGGCAACCGGCAATTGGGACTGGTCACAGATCTGGGGCACGCCAGTCGCCATGTGGTGGATTCCCTGCAAGGCTGCCATGCGCTGTTCCTGGAGACCAACCATGAGCCCGAGTGGGTGCGACGCTCCAGTTACCCCGAATTTCTCAAGCGCCGCATTCTGGGTGACCAGGGACATCTCTCCAACGCCCAGGCCGCTGACTTGCTGGGTCAACTCCAGCACAGCGGCTTGCACACCGTGATCGCTGCGCATCTGAGCGAACGCAACAACCAGCCCGAACAGGCCCGTCAGGCCTTGGCGCCCGTGTTGGGGTGTGCGCCAGAGGAGGTGCGCGTGGCGGACCCCGCTGAAGGCACTGACTGGATCGACGTCTGAATCAACAGGCCATCGACGGCCCATGGGTTAGACACCCCATACACGCGAAAAAAAAGCCACCCGAAGGTGGCTTTCATCAGCGACTGGCCAGAATTACTTGGCAGCGGCAGGTGCGGCGGGGGCAGCAGAAGCGTCTGCAGCGGGAGCGGCAGAAGCGTCAGCAGCGGGGGCAGCGGCGGGAGCCGGTGCGGGAGCAGCAGCAGGCGCCGGAGCTTCTTTTTTGCCGCAAGCAACCAGAGCAGCAGCAGCCAGGAGGGAGGCCAGCAGGAGCGATTTTTTCATGTTAGTTTCCTTGAGGATTGAACAATATCCGGAGATTGTCACAACAGTTGCCGTGACCGAGTTGAAGGTTCTCGAGCACCTACAACTCAGCCCTCCATTATAGGGTAATTACTCATTTGCATTGCTTTACAAAGTTACCCTTCGAACCCACAGGGGCACTTACACACGATGCAGCCAACCGGCATCCAGCCAGTCTTGCAACAGGTCTTTGACCGCGCTAGACACCTGCTCCATGTCGGCCCCCGTGAGCTCGCGTTGATCCGCCAATTGCCGCATCCATCGCGCATCCGAGCCGCCAGCTCGCCAGCTCTCGCCATTGAGATAAATGTGCGTTCGGTCATACAA
>VEQI01000224.1 GCA_018883305.1 Limnohabitans sp.
AGCGCGAAGAGATCGAGCACCGCGAAAAAGTGGAGCGCATCATCGACTTTCTGGAAATTCAGGCCTATCGCAAAACGCCGGTGGGCCAGCTGCCCTACGGCCTGCAAAAGCGCGTGGACCTGGGTCGTGCGCTGGCGCTGGAGCCGCAAGTCTTGTTGCTGGACGAGCCGATGGCGGGCATGAACGTCGAGGAAAAGCAGGACATGTGCCGCTTCATCCTGGATGTGAACGAAGAGTTTCGCACCACTGTCGTGCTGATCGAGCACGACATGGGCGTGGTGATGGACATCTCCGACCGCGTGGTGGTTCTGGACTATGGCAAAAAGATTGGCGATGGCAGCCCAGACGAAGTGCGCAACAACGAAGAAGTGATCCGGGCCTACCTGGGCACTTCGCACTGAACCGAGGAAGAAGCAAATGGGATTTTTTCTAGAAACCTTGTTTGGCGGCCTGATGGCCGGCATGCTCTATTCCTTGGTGGCGCTGGGCTTTGTGCTGATTTTCAAAGCCTCGGGCGTGTTCAACTTTGCCCAAGGCGCGATGGTGCTGTTTGCCGCCTTGGCCATGGCGCGTTTTTCCGAGTGGATCCCGCGCTGGCTGGGCCTGGACAACGCCCTGATCGCCAACGTGCTGGCCTTTCTCGTGGCCGGCGTCATCATGTTTGTGGTGGCCTGGTTGATCGAGCGCCTGGTGTTGCGCCATTTGGTGAACCAGGAAGGCGCCACCTTGCTGATGGCGACCTTGGGCATCACCTACTTCATGGAAGGCCTGGGGCAGACACTGTTTGGCAGCGACATTTACCAGATCAACATCGGCATGCCCAAAGACCCGATCTTTTTGTTCGAGTCCATGTTTGAAGGCGGCGTGCTGGTCAACAAGGAAGATGTGATTGCCGCAGCCATTGCCGCCGCACTGGTGGTCGTGCTCAGCCTGTTTTTCCAGAAGACCGCCACCGGGCGCGCCTTGCGCGCTGTGGCCGATGACCACCAAGCCGCGCAATCGATTGGCATTCCGCTCAACCGCATCTGGGTCATCGTCTGGTGTGTGGCCGGCGTGGTGGCCCTGGTGTCCGGCATGATTTGGGGCTCCAAGCTCGGGGTGCAGTTTTCTCTGACCACGGTGGCCTTGCGCGCCCTGCCGGTGATCATTCTGGGCGGCCTGACGTCGGTGCCCGGCGCCATCATCGGTGGCCTCATCATCGGTGTCGGCGAGAAGCTCTCCGAGGTGTATGTCGGCCCCTATGTGGGCGGCGGCATCGAGATCTGGTTCGCCTATGTGCTGGCGCTCGTGTTCCTGCTGTTCCGTCCGCAAGGGCTGTTTGGCGAAAAAATCATCGACCGCGTTTGAGCGTCCCCGAGACCAAGGAAGAATTCCATGCTTTACCGTGAAAATGGCCAGTTCAAAACCAGTTACCGGGCGGATCAACAGATATTCCCGATCCTGCAAGACCGCGTTGCCATCGCCTTGCTGGTGGCCTTTGCCGTGCTCGGCGTGCCGATGCTGGCAGACGACTACATCTTCCGCGCCATTCTGATCCCCTTTGTCATCATGTCCCTGGCCGCCTTGGGCGTGAACATTCTGGTGGGCTACTGCGGCCAGATCTCCTTGGGCTCCGGGGCCTTCATGGCCGTGGGCGCCTATGGCGCCTACAACTTCTTTGTGCGCGTGCCCGACATGCCGCTGATTCCGGCCCTGCTTCTGGGCGGCTTGTGCGCCACCTGCTTTGGCATCTTGTTTGGCCTGCCCAGCTTGCGGGTGAAAGGCCTGTACCTGGCAGTGGCTACCTTGGCCGCCCAGTTTTTCAGCGACTGGATGTTCTTGCGCATCAAGTGGCTGACCAACGATTCCTCTTCGGGCTCGGTCTCGGTCAATGAGTTGCAGGTGTTTGGCCTGCCGATTGAAAGCGCCTTGAGCAAATACTGGTTCTGTCTGGGGGTCCTGGTGGTCATGGCCGTGCTGGCCAAGAACCTGGTGCGCGGTGCCATTGGCCGCGAGTGGATGGCCATTCGTGACATGGATGTGGCAGCGGCCGTGATCGGCATCCGCCCCATGTACGCCAAGCTCAGCGCCTTTGCCGTCAGCTCCTTCATCGTGGGTGTTGCGGGCGGCCTGTGGGCTTTTGTTTATCTGGGCTCTTGGGAGCCAGCCGCTTTCTCGGTGGAGATCTCTTTCCGTCTGTTGTTCATGGTCATCATCGGCGGCTTGGGCTCCATCATGGGCGCTTTCTTTGGCGCCGCTTTCATCGTGGTGATGCCCATTGCCTTGAACCAGTTTCTGCCTGCTCTCATGGGACTGTTTGGCATTGAAATTTCAACCGCCGGCGTGTCGCACGCCGAGCTGATGATTTTCGGTGGCCTGATTGTTTGGTTCCTGATTGTGGAGCCGCACGGCTTGGCCAAGCTGTGGTCGATCGGCAAGCAGAAGCTGCGACTGTGGCCCTTCCCGCACTGATTTTCTGTGTTTGTGTTTGATGATCACGCCCGTCCATTTTTAAAAGGAGACAACCATGAAACTATCAAAACTCGTTGCCGCTGCCACCCTGGTGGCTGCCGGCCTCACCGGTGCCAGTTCGGCCCTGGCCCAGGCCAAAGAGCAATTCTTCCCGCTGCTGTCCTACCGCACGGGCGCCTACGCACCCAACGGTGTGCCCTGGGCCAACGGCAAGCAGGACTACCTGAAAATGATCAACGCCCGCGACGGCGGCATCAACGGCGTGAAACTCACCTATGAAGAGTGCGAAACCGGCTATGCCACCGACCGTGGCGTGGAATGCTATGAGCGCCTGAAGAGCCGTCCTGGCGTGGCGTTTTTTGACCCGCAATCCACCGGCATCACCTTCGCCTTGACGGAAAAAGCCCCGGCAGACAAAGTGCCCCTGATCACCCTGGGCTATGGCCTGTCGGTGTCGCAAGACGGCATGGCCTTCAAGTGGAACTTCCCGCTGATGGGCAGCTACTGGACCGGCGCGGACATCTTGATCCAGCACCTGGGCAAAAAAGAAGGCGGCCTGGACAAACTCAAGGGCAAGAAAATCGCCCTGGTGTACCACGACAGCCCGTTTGGCAAAGAGCCGATTCCCCTGTTGCAAGAGCGCGCCAAGATGCATGGCTTTGACCTGCAGCTGTTGCCCGTGACCGCACCGGGCGTGGAACAAAAAGCCACCTGGCTGCAAGTTCGCCAAAGCCGTCCCGACTACGTGTTGCTGTGGGGCTGGGGCGTGATGAACTCCACCGCGCTCAAGGAGTCGCAAGCCACCGGTTACCCGCGTGACAAGATGTACGGCGTGTGGTGGGCTGGTGCCGAACCCGATGTCAAAGACGTGGGTGAAGGCGCCAAGGGCTACAACGCGCTGGCCTTGAACACTTCGGGCCAACAACCCAAAGTCATCCAAGAGATCCTCAAGCATGTGCATGACAAAGGCCAGGGCACAGGCCCCAAGGACGAAGTGGGTTCGGTGCTGTACACCC
Source organism: Limnohabitans sp. (assembly GCA_018883305.1). GTDB lineage: Bacteria > Pseudomonadota > Gammaproteobacteria > Burkholderiales > Burkholderiaceae_C > Limnohabitans. Next base: position 3,468 of record VEQI01000224.1, read on the forward strand.
GTGGCGTGATCATCCAGATGCTGGGTGTGGAAGCCGTGCGTCGTGCGCAAGAGCGTTTCGGCAAAGGCAAGGTCATGACCGGCGAGCAAGTGCGCTGGGGCCTGGAAAACCTGGCACTGGACGAGAAGAAGCTGGAATCTCTGGGTTTCACCAACATCATGCGTCCGCTGTCCACCAGCTGTGCTGACCACATGGGCTCCACCTGGGCCCGCGTTCAGACCTGGGACGGCAGCAAGTGGGGCTTCTCGTCCGACTGGTACCAGGCCGATGAGCAAATCATCAAGCCCATGGTCAAGGCCGGCTCCGACAAGTACCTGGCCGACAAGAAGATGACCCGTCGTGACGTCAAGGACTGCCAGTCCTGATTGACACGCTGGCACCCATTGCGTTTGCGGGCGCAATGGGTGTTCGTCAGAGCCTGCATTGGAAAACAACATGAACACCCAAAATATCGTTCTCAACGTCAATGGCATTGAGGTCATTTACAACCACGTGATCCTGGTGCTCAAAGGGGTTTCCTTGCAGGTGCCCGAAGGGGCCATCGTTGCCATTCTGGGCGGCAATGGCGCGGGCAAAACCACCACCCTGCGTGCCATTTCCAACTTGCTCAAGGGCGAGCGGGGCGAGGTCACCAAGGGCAGCATTGAGTTGCGCGGTGAGCGCATTGAAAATTTATCGCCCGCCGAGCTGGTCAAGCGTGGCGTGGTGCAGGTCATGGAGGGGCGCCACTGTTTCGCCCACCTGACGATCGAAGAAAACTTGCTGACGGGCAGCTACACCCGCAGCGACAAAGGCGAAATCGCCGCCAACCTGGAAAAGGTTTACAACTATTTCCCCCGCCTGAAGACGCGCCGCACCTCGCAGGCGGCTTACACCTCGGGCGGTGAGCAGCAGATGTGCGCCATTGGCCGCGCCTTGATGTCCAACCCCAACATGGTGTTGCTGGACGAGCCGTCCATGGGCCTGGCGCCGCAAAATGTGGAAGAGGTTTTCAATATTGTGAAAGACCTCAACGACAAAGAGAAAGTCACCTTCTTGTTGGCCGAGCAAAACACCAACATGGCCCTGAAGTATGCCGACTACGGTTACATCATGGAGTCGGGCCGCATTGTGATGGACGGTGCGGCCAGCGACCTGGCCACCAACGAAGACGTCAAAGAGTTTTACCTGGGCGTGGGCGGTGGCGAGCGCAAGAGCTTCAAGGACGTCAAGAGCTACAAGCGCCGCAAGCGCTGGCTGGCGTGAGGAAGGCGTTGACCATGGCCGCCTTTTACGACACGCTGGAAACCCGCAGCCCCCAGGACCGCGAAGCGGCCCTGATGCAGGCCTTGCCCCAACAAATTGCGCATGCCCAGCAGCATGCCGCGGCGTTTGCCAAATCGCTGGGCCAGGTGGATGCGCACAGCATCACCTCCCGCACTGCGCTGGCGCGCCTGCCGGTGATCCGCAAATACGAATTGCTCGAGCAGCAAAAAGCGCAACGTGCGCAAGACGTGTTTGGCGGCTTTTCGGCCTTGGCTTTTGGCAAGGGCATGACCCGTGTGTTTGCCAGCCCCGGCACCATTTACGAGCCCGAGGCGGCACGTCCTGACTACTGGCGCATGGCACGCACGATGTTCGCCGCGGGTTTCCGCTCGGGCGACTTGATTCACAACTGTTTCAGCTACCACTTCACGCCGGCCGGTTCCATGATGGAGTCGGGCGCGCATGCCCTGGGTTGCACCGTGTTTCCCGGTGGCACCGGCCAAACCGAACAGCAAGTGCAGGCCATGGCCGAGTTGCGGCCGGCGGGCTACATCGGCACGCCCAGCTTTCTGAAGATCATTGTGGAAAAGGCGGCCGAGCTGGGCGTGGCCTTGCCCAGCGTGAAAAAAGCCCTGGTCTCCGGCGAAGCTTTTCCGCCCAGCTTGCGTGACTGGCTGGGGGAGCGCGGTATCGCCGGCTACCAGTGTTACGCCACGGCCGACCTGGGCCTGATTGCCTACGAAACCGAAGCCCGCCAGGGCCTGGTGGTGGACGAGGGCGTGATCGTGGAAATTGTGCGGCCCGGCACCGGTGACCCCGTGCCCGAAGGCGAGGTCGGCGAGTTGGTGGTCACCACCTTGAATCCCGATTACCCGTTGATCCGCTTCGGCACCGGTGACCTCACCGCCGTGCTGCCCGGTACCTGCCCCACGGGGCGCACCAACAGCCGGATCAAGGGCTGGCTGGGCCGTGCGGACCAGACCACCAAGGTGCGAGGCATGTTTGTGCACCCCGGCCAGGTCGACCAGGTTGCCAAGCGCTTCCCGCAAGTGCTCAAGGCGCGTCTGATTGTCAGCGGCGAAATGGCCAGCGATCAAATGGCGTTGAAGGTCGAGGCCAGCGAAAGCTCGGACACCTTGGCCCGCGCCATTGGCGAGGCGGTGCGCGAC
>VEQI01000225.1 GCA_018883305.1 Limnohabitans sp.
CGGCAGGTGTTCATGACGATGGCCAGGGTGCTGTAGTAACCGTAGTGCGCCACAATATCGATCACGCCCTTTTCACCAAAGCGCTCCAGCGCGCGGGCGTAGGTGGCGTCGCTCACACTGCGGTTGGCGCGCAGCTCTTCCAGCATGTCATAAATGATGGCTTCTTCGTTGGTCATGTTGTCAGGACGACGACCTTCCAGCAAGGCATCACAGGTGGCGGGCAGCACGCCTTCACGCTCAGCGATGGGTCTGTGAATGGCCCACTCCACGGGTTGGGACCAGTGTCGTGCCACCACCAACACGGCAAACTCTGAGTTGCGCAACCCCACCGTGTTGTGAAAGCGCAGGTATTCGCCCACTTTTTGCAGACGGCTCATCAGCTCCGGGCTGCGCACCAAGGGCACAAAGGGGCCGCCAATCTTGCCGCGTGGGCCGCTGGTGAGTTCCACCATGGCGGCGCGTTGTTCAGGGGTCATGCGATCTTCGGGGATCGGGGGCATGCGGTCTCGTGACATGGCAGTTCCTGCTTGATGGGGGACGGGATGGAATGAAAACGGAGCAACCGAAGGTGTTCAGACGCCGGTGAGTTGCCCCGCCCAGAACAGCAGGGGGCGCTGATCATGGGTTTGGTATTCATGGACGCGAGACAGCACGATCCAGTGGTCGCCGCCTTCCAGCAGCGACTCGGTCTCGCATTCAAAATGGGCGGCCACGCCGTCCAACACGGGTGGGCCTTGCTCGGCGTTACGCGCCAAGTCAACGCCTTCAAATTTGTCCAGCTTGGGGTTGGCAAAGCGACGGGCCAGCTCACCCTGGTCGTGAGCCAAGACATGGATGACATGGCGCTTGCCCACGGCAAATTGCGCCAGGTTGGGTGAGGTACGGGCAATGGACCACAGCACCAGCCGGGGCTGCAGTGACACCGAGTTGAAGCTGCTGACCGTCAGGCCCACCGAACGCCCGGTGTCGTCGTCACGGGTGGTGATCACGGTCACGCCCGTGGGGAACACGCCCAGGGCGTTGCGAAAGGCGCGGGTTTCATCGACAGTGGCTTGCGTCATCGCATTTCCTGAGCAGACATTTCAATACATCAGAGTTGACCATGGACGGCGCCGTCAGTCGTACGCCAACGCGACAACACTCCCTCTCGGCACCATTGTGCCAGCCGGCACGGGCCAGTCGCCCCGGGTAAAGGTTACATGGGCTTGAAGCCAATGTCCTTGATGAGTTTGCTCCAGCCCGCGAAATCGCGGTTGAGCAGTTCGGTGAAGTATTCGGGAGCTTCGGTGTGAATGTCCAGACCCAGCTTTTTCATCCGATCGCGCACATCGGGTTGTTGCAGCGCCCAGTTGATTTCCTTGTTCAACGTGGTCACGATCTCCTTGGACAAGCCCGCCGGAGCAATCATGCCAAACCAGCCGCCCGAGGCAAAGCCAGGCAGCGTTTCGGCAATGGTGGGAACGTTGGGGTAATCGGGTGAGCGGGTGGCGCGTGCAATGCCCAGCAGACGCAGCTTGCCCGAGTCCGCCAGCGGCTGAACCGAGATGAATGAACCCATGGTGGCGTGGATCTCGCCGCCCATCATCTGGGTGAACACATCGCTCATGGCGCGGTAAGGCACGTGCATGTATTCAAACCCGGCCATCACGCGGAACTGTTCCGTGGCCATGTGCAGGAAGGCGCCTTCGCCGTTGGTGCCGAAGGTGAGCTTGCCAGGGTTGGCGCGGCCATAGTCGATCAGGTCCTGCACCGTTTTGAAGGGCGTCTTGGGACTGACCGCCAGGCCCAGAAAGTTGGAGGCCATCATCGCAATGGGGGTGAAGTCCTTGCGTGAGTCATACGCGACCTTGGCATAGGCCAGTGGCACGATGACCATGTTGCCGCCCTGACCACAGCCCAGTGTGTAGCCATCCGGGGCGGCCTGCTTGATGAGCGTGAGGCCCAACTGGCCGGCCGAGCCCGCGCGGTTGTCAATCACCACCGGCTGACCCAGGCGCTCGGTGAGCTTGGGGGCCACCAGCCGCGCCAGGATGTCGCAACTGTCACCACTGCCTGCGGGCACGATGATGCGGATGGGCTTGTTGGGATAGGTCTGTGCCCAGGTACCGGTAGCCGCCATGGCAGCCGCGCCGCCCATCAGACCGGCCAGCAACCAGCGAGACACCAAAGAAGAAAAGCGTCGCATGTTTAACCTCATGAAAACGTGGGGTGGCGTCTAGCCACCGTCTGCCAATGGGGGCCCTGAATTCGGGGCGAGGCGAAGCTTAGCAGTCCGCGGCCTGGGATGGAGTCTCCTTCTAAATCTGTGGACTATCGTCCTTGCGACAGGTCGAGAGACTGGGGGCGGCTAAGAATCCCGCCATTCTTTCGCGAGAGGTTTCACGTCATGCGCCTTGGCTACTTCACCATGCCCTTGCATCCTTTGGAGCGGGACACCACACAAACCTTGCAAGAGGACCGCCAGGCCATCATCCTGGCGGACAAGCTGGGCTTTCACGATGCGTTTGTGGGCGAGCACCTGACCGACAAGGCCGAGAACGTTACCAACAGCCTGCTGTTTCTGGCCACGCTGATTGGCGATACTCAGCAGATCAAGTTGGGCACGGGCACGTCCAATTTGTCGCACTCACATCCCACGCTGATTGCATCTCAGGTGGCCATGTTTGATCATCTGGCCAAGGGGCGCTTCATCTTTGGCATCAGCCCGGGGGCGTTGGCGTCGGATGCCGAGGCACTGGGCATCCTGGACCAGGACCGCAACAAGATCTTTGCCGAAGCCATCGATGTCATTCTGGCCATCTGGGAACGTGAGCCGCCCTATGACATTGATCTGCCTGGCAACCGCTTCAAGGTCACGACCCGCACCACACAAGTTCCCGCCATCGGTCGTGGCATTTTGATGAGACCGTATCAAGACCGGTTGCCCGAAATCGTGGGCACCGTGGTGGCGCCCAATTCCAAAGGCGTGATCGCCATGGGGCAGCGCAACTTCCACCCCATGTCGGCCAACTTCTTGTTGTCGCAATGGCTGCCCAGTCACTGGGCCAACTATGCGCAAGGCAAACAGTCGGTGGGGCAGGTGGCCGACCCCAGTGACTGGCGAGTGGCGCGCACGGTGTTTGTGGCAGATGATGATGCCACCGCGCAAGCCTACGGCAAACAAGATGCCAACAGTCCTTACCGCTATTACTACCGGCAGATGCTGACCAAAATGAAAATGTCCAAGCGACATGTCATCTTCAAGCGCTCCGAGGACGAGGACGACAGCCTGCTGACGCTGGAGCGCGTGCTCGATGACCTGGTCATCTGCGGCACCGTCAACCAGGTGGTGGACCAAGTGCTGGCGCTGCGCGAGGAGGTGGGTGACTTTGGTGAGCTGGTATATGCCGGCATGGACCAGGTGGACCCGCGGTTGTCCAGCCGCTCCATGGAACTGATGGCCCATGAAGTGATGCCGCGCGTGAACGAGGCCATCCGCCAAGGCCACAAGATCAACGCCTGAGAAGGCCCGCCTCGCGTCAGTCCGGTGTCAGACCGGATTCCCTCTACAATTTTTCTTTTTGAAGGGGGAAATCATGCTGAAGGGAAAAACCGCACTCGTCACCGGATCGACCAGCGGCATTGGGCTGGGCATTGCCCTGTCACTGGCCAAGGAAGGTGCGCGCATCGTCCTGAATGGCTTTGGTGATAGCCAACCCGCCATCGATGCGGTCAAGGCCTTGGGCGTGGACGTGCGCTACCACGGCGCTGACATGTCCAAGCCCGATGAAATCGCCGACATGATGGCGTTTGCCGCCGCCGAGTTTGGTCGCGTGGACGTGCTGGTCAACAACGCCGGCATTCAGCATGTGTCCGCCGTGGAAGATTTTCCGGTGGAGCGCTGGGACGCGGTGATTGCCATCAATCTCTCCAGCGCCTTTCACACCACGCGCCTGGCACTGCCCGCCATGCGCCAGGCCAAGTGGGGTCGCATCATCAACGTGGCGTCGGCGCACGGCCTGGTGGCTTCAGCCAACAAGTCGGCCTATGTGGCGGCCAAGCACGGCATTGTGGGGCTGACCAAGGTGGTGGCCCTGGAAGCGGCCACCTCCGGTGTCACCGTCAACGCCATTTGCCCGGGCTGGGTGCTGACCCCGCTGGTGGAAAAACAGATTGTGGCCAAGGCCCAGGCCGCCGGCATCAGCCGAGAGCAGGCCGAGCGTGAGCTGTTGGGCGAAAAGCAGCCCTCGCTGCGCTTCACCACGCCCGAGCAGTTGGGCGGACTGGCGGTGTTCATGTGCTCACCCGCCGGTGACAACGTGTGTGGCGTGGCCTGGAACGTCGACGGCGGCTGGGTGGCCCAGTAACAACGATTCAGCCTCAGAACCCGACGTTGGCACCGCCCTTGAGCTTGAGGATTTCGCGTGCTTCGTCGGGCGTGGCGATTTCCAAGGACAGCGCTTCAATGATGGAGCGAATGCGACGCACCTGCTGTGCGTTGTTCTCCGCCAGCTTGCCCGGTGAGTCCCACAGCGAGTCCTCCAGGCCCACCCGCACATTGCCGCCCAGCACCACCGACATGTTGGCGGTGGGCATCTGGTGGCGCCCGGCCCCCAGCACCGACCACACATAGTCGTTGCCGAACAGGCGGTCGGCGGTCTGCTTCATTTGCATCACATGCTCGGGGTGGGGGCCAATCCCACCCAGAATGCCGAACACCGACTGAATGAACAGCGGCGGCTCCACGATCTGACGCTCTAAAAAGTGCGCAGCGGTGTAGAGGTGACCGATGTCATAGCACTCGATCTCGAAACGCGTCTGGTTGGCACGGCAGGATTCCAGGATGTACTGGATGTCCTTGAAGGTGTTCTTGAAAATGCGGCCATCCGACCCCGCGAGATAAGGCTCTTCCCAGGAATGCTTCCAATTTTTATAGCGTCCCAGCATGGGGTAGAGGCCGAAGTTCATCGACCCCATGTTGAGCGAGGCCACTTCGGGCTTGAGTTGCAACGCGGGTTGCAAGCGTTCTTCCACGTCCATGGTGGGCGCGCCACCGGTGGTGAAGTTGATCACCACGTCCGAGCGGGACTTGATGTCGGCGGCAAACTCGCGGAAATAGCTGGGGTCCTGGGTGGGTTGACCGGTTTGCGGATCACGCGCGTGCAGGTGCACGATGGCAGCGCCCGCATCGGCGGCACCCACGGCGGCATCGGCAATCTCCTGCGGGGTGATGGGCAAGTGCGGCGACATCGTCGGCGTGTGGATGGCGCCGGTCACGGCACAGGTGATGATGACTTTGCGTTTGGGGCGATAGGCCATGCGGAGCTCCTCTGGAAAGAATGGACACCGGCGCAACGTCCTGGATGGACGCTGCGCAATGGGGATCAGCCGTGCTGCAGCCCGACTGACTTGACGCCGGCGATGCAGATCTCTTCGTCCTGGTCGCCCGTGCCACCACTGGCCCCGACGGCACCCATGATCTTGCCTGCGGCGTCCTTGATCACCACGGCGCCGGGTTGAGGCAGGAACTTGCCATCGGACGTGGCCGAGAGTGAGACAAAGAAGTTGGGGTTGTCCTTGGCCCGTTCAGCCAGCGTGCGGCTGGAGACCCCCATGCCGGCCGCGCCCCAGGCTTTGGCGCGCGCAATGTCAAAGCGGAACATGCTGGCGCCGTCTTCACGGGCGAAGCTAATGAGTTGACCAGCAGCGTCCAGCACCGCGACCCCCATGGGCTGGTAGCCGGCTTTTTGCGAAGCCTGCAGGGCGGCGGTGATGATGCGCTGGGCCTGATCGAGTGTGAGGGTGGTCATGGTGGGTGTCCTGGTGAATGGAAAGGGAGCAGGGGCCCCTGGCGTAAGGCCTTGAG
>VEQI01000226.1 GCA_018883305.1 Limnohabitans sp.
CGCGTGGACCAACAGGTGTTGCAGCTGGAGTTGGCGGCTGAGCATTTTGTCCACCATTTGCTGGCGTTGCGCGCACGCCGGACACAGGCATGAAATTTCGTCGCCACATCACGCCCGAACCGGAGATCAACCTGATCCCGTTCATCGACGTGTTGCTGGTGGTGCTGATTTTTGTCATGCTCTCCGCCAGCTTCAGCAAGTTCACCGAACTGGAGCTGAACCTGCCCACCGCGGATGGGCGCGTACCGGAGCAACGCCCGCGCGAAATTCTGGTGGGGGTGAACGCACAAGGCAGCTACAGCCTGCAGCGTCAACCCCTGGGCCGGGTGGACATCAAGACACTGACCGACGCCCTGAGTCAGGCCGCGTCCGCCTTGGACAACCCCATCGTCGTGATCCAAGCCGATGCGCGAAGCAACCACCAAAGCGTGGTGCAGGTGCTGGAGGCAGCGCGTCGCAGCCAGTTGCACCACATCACCTTTGCCACCCAGGGGCAAGGGTCAGGCGCCCCCTCCACGGGCGCTCCCGCGACAAACGCCAACCGACGCTGATGTCGCGTTCAACTCCCTCATGCGCGCCTACCTCGAAGCCCTGCTGACGCGTACCTGGCTCTCGCGAGGCCCGCTGTCTTGGGTGTTGCTGCCAGTGGCCGTCGTGTATGCACTCATCTCGGCGATTCATCGCTGGTGGTTCCGGCGAGGTCCTGGGAACGTGGGCCGGGCGGGCATCCCTGTCATTGTGGTGGGCAATGTGATCGCCGGTGGGGCGGGCAAAACCCCCCTGGTGATGGCGCTGGTTCAACACTTGAAGGACCGTGGCCTGGCCGTGGGCATCGTGTCGCGCGGACATGGTCGGGCTTCCAGACATGTCGAAATGGTTCAGGACAACGCGACGGCACAGGATGTGGGTGATGAACCTTTGCTCTTGGCACGACGCTGCCAGGTTCCTGTGGCGGTGGGGAGTCGGCGATTGCAGGCCATTCAAGCCCTGCGGCGTGCACAACCGGCACTTCAGGTGGTGGTCAGTGATGACGGCTTGCAGCATCACGCCTTGCATCACGACGTTGCACTGTGCGTCTTCGATGACCGGGGACTGGGCAATGGCTGGCCGCTGCCTGCGGGCCCACTGAGAGAGCCCTGGCCGAGAGTGTTGCCAGAGAACAGCACGCAGTTTGTCGTCGCCACGGACCGAGCGAACATGCCTGGGGCTTATGTGGTGCAACGCGCATTGGCCCGGCAAGCCATCAACGGCCGAGGTCAGACGCGGCCCTTGTCTGACTGGCGTGATCAGACGGTCACCGCCCTGGCCGGCATTGCCAGGCCGCAATCCTTCTTCGACATGCTGCAGGCACAAGGCGTGCGCCCGAGAACCCTCCCCTTGCCGGATCATGCCGACACCGCATTGCTGGCGCAGACACTGGCGCAACTGCCACGACATCAGGACGTGCTGTGTACCGAAAAAGATGCCGTGAAGCTGTGGCCGCAGCATCCTGACGTATGGGCAGTCCCCTTGGAGCTTAAGTTGCCCGAGGTCTTGATGAGCGACATCGACCGCGCACTGGATCCAAAGTTATCATCCCCTCATGGACAACAAACTGCTTGAACTGCTGGTCTGCCCGGTCACCAAGGGCCCGCTGGAATACGACCGCGAGCGTCAGGAGCTGCGCTCGCGCAGTGCTCGTCTGGCCTATCCGGTCCGTGACGGCATTCCAGTGTTGCTGGAAGTGCAAGGCCGCCCCCTCACCGACGAAGAACTGGAGCGCTGAATGAGCACACCCGAACAGGTGTGCACTGGCGTCAACCAGCGCTTCACCGTGCTGGTGCCTGCGCGCCTGAGCTCCACTCGACTGCCCAACAAGCCCCTGGCGGACCTGGCCGGCTTGCCCATGGTGGTGCGCGTGGCACAACAAGCCGCGCGCTCCAATGCTGCCCGCGTGGTCGTGGCGGGTGACCATGACAGCATCATTCAAGCCTGCCAACAACACGGCGTGGAGGCGGTGCTCACACGTGAGGACCATGTCTCTGGCAGTGACCGCCTGGCCCAGGCCTGCGAATTGCTGAACCTGGATGGCGACGACGCCGTGGTGAACGTACAGGGTGACGAACCCTTGATTGACCCCGCGATGATCAACGCCGTGGCCCAACTGTTGCTGGAACGCACCGATTGCAGCATGAGCACCGTGGCGCATGCCATCGATGACGTGGCGGATTATCTGAACCCGAACGTGGTCAAGGTGGTGCTGGATGCCACGCACACGGCGATGTACTTCAGCCGTGCCCCCATTCCCGCCTGGCGCGATGGCTTGGCCATCGGAAATGCCACCCTGCCCCAGACCCGCCCTTTGCGACATGTGGGCCTGTATGGCTATCGCGCCGGATTTTTGCGGCGCTTTCCCAGCCTGTCCGTGGCACCACTTGAATCACTGGAGTCATTGGAGCAATTGCGCGCCATGTGGCACGGCCACCGGATTGCGGTACACATCTCGGCACATGCGCCAGGCCCTGGCGTGGACACGCCGCAAGACCTGGCACGCGTGCAACGCTTGCTGAGTGGTCAGCACCCCTGATCATCTCGAGCTTCACGTAAGCAATGTGCAGGGCTGCGCATGCTATCCTCATGACCAATTTTGACAAGGACACCCCATGAGACTCATCCTGTTGGGCGCGCCCGGCGCCGGCAAAGGCACGCAAGCCACCTTCATTTGCCAGCACTACGGTATTCCCCAGATTTCCACCGGAGACATGCTCCGCGCGGCAGTCAAGGCAGGCACCCCGTTGGGTCAACAGGCCAAACAGGTGATGGATTCGGGTGGTCTGGTCAGTGACGACATCATCATCGGCCTGGTGAAAGAGCGTATCACCCAATCCGATTGCGAGCGCGGTTTCCTGTTTGACGGCTTTCCCCGCACCATCCCGCAAGCGGACGCGATGAAGGCCGCCGGCGTGAAGCTGGACTATGTGCTGGAAATTGACGTCCCCTTTGATGCCATCATCGATCGCATGAGCGGTCGTCGTGCCCACGTGGCCAGTGGTCGCACTTACCACGTCAAGTACAACCCGCCCAAGGTGGAAGGCCGTGACGATGTCACTGGAGAACCCCTGATCCAGCGCGATGACGACAAGGAAGAAACCGTGCGCAAGCGTCTGGACGTCTACGCCTCACAGACCAGACCGCTGGTGGACTACTACAGCAGCTGGGCCAAATCCGAACCCCAGCTGGCACCGCGCTACCGCATGATTGCCGGGGTGGGTGCCGTGGAAGAAATTCGCGACCGCGCGCTTCAGGCCCTGGCTTCTTAAGCCGTTCGCCCACTCAGCGCGTCCAGCATCATGGCCACGCGCGCTTTCACAGGCGTCCAGGGAACGCTGGAAAATTCAGCACCCGCCACGGGTTGCACCGATCCCAGCAAGGCGCGCGTGGTGCGACACACTCGCACCCCTTGCGCCTGTGCCTGGCGCAACGCCTGCCCCAGTTTTTCGCTGTAGGTGCCCTGGCCCGTACCAGCGAGCACCAGTCCATGCAGCGTGGGCAACCCTGGCGCGGTGAGCAAGGCCCTCACCAGCGACCCCTCCGCGCCGGCGTGATTCATCACGATCTCCACCCGTGGCCAGACCTGCGCCTGCAATAAGCGCGACAACTCTGATGAGGTCAAAGGGACATATGCGGGCTCTGTACCGTCAGGCAGCTGTGACACAAAGGGCTGAACACCGTCTGTCTTCAACTTCTGAAAAGCGTGACCGGCAAAGCGTTGTCCATCACACACCATGTGAACACCTGTCAGATGCAGCTCGGATGCTGTCTGAATGGCGTGTTTCAAATTGGCAGGTCCATCGGCATCAGGCGCATCCGCGGGCTTCATGGCACAAGTCAGCACGATGGGTTTGCCTTCAGGCCAGCAGGCTTGCAACAGAAATCCGGTTTCTTCCAGGGTGTCCGTGCCATGCGTGATCACCACGCCTTGCACTTGGGGATCTGCTTGCAGTTGAGCCAGCCGAGTCAGCAAGCGTTGCCAGATGGCTTCATCCATGTCCTTGCTGTCGACCTGCGCCAGCTGCTCACTCACCAGCGTCAGCGACATCTCGGTGACAGCCTCTGAAGCATTGGCGGGCTTGGTCGACGCCTTGGGTGGCAAAGCCGCAGACTGCTTCAGCAAATCTTCAATCCCCACTTGCGCTGCGCGATAGGCACCCCCTGCACCAGGGATCAGGGATAACCCTGCAATGGTCCCGCCTGTTCCCAAAATGACGATTTTTTGCGACACACACGCATGATTTTCTGAACGCATGGCTTGCCAATCTCCAAAAACTGGTTAAAAATCCAGTCACTGGATGAATGAACAGCACTGTTCTTTCATCCAAACTTCAATCAAGCCGGAGTGCCCACCATGATGGAACAACCCAAGCTGACCGCCCGACAACAGCAGATCCTGGATCTGATTCAAAGCACCATTGCTCGCACCGGGGCTCCCCCCACTCGCGCAGAAATTGCGTCTGAACTTGGCTTCAAATCCGCCAACGCTGCCGAAGAACACCTGCAAGCGCTGGCCCGCAAAGGCGTCATTGAACTCCTCAGCGGCACCTCACGCGGCATCCGTCTCAAGGACGACACGCTGCGCTCCATTCATGAGTCCCGCATCAAGCAATACGCGCTGCCATTGCAAAGCCTGGCCCAACTGGCCCTGCCGCTCATCGGTCGCGTGGCTGCTGGCTCGCCCATTTTGGCTCAAGAGCACGTGGACCAGACCTTCTACGTAGAAAGCAGCCTGTTTCAACGTCAGCCCGATTACCTGCTCAAGGTGCGCGGCATGTCCATGCGTGACGCCGGCATCATGGATGGCGACCTGCTGGCCGTGCAATCCACCCGTGAAGCCAAGAATGGCCAAATCGTCGTCGCCCGCCTGGGAGATGAGGTCACGGTCAAGCGCTTCAAGCGTGCACGTGACGTCATCGAGCTGCACGCAGAAAACCCCGATTACCCCACCATCGTTGTAGAACCCGGCGAGCCTTTTGAAATTGAAGGTCTGGCTGTGGGTCTCATTCGTAACACCATGCTCATGTAAGGAGTCCACCATGAGTCTCGCCATTCTGGGTCTGTTCAAAGCCCTCTCACCGCTCTTTCCCGCTTCGCCTCGTCGCTTTGTCCCCGTGGGCATGTCTGCCGCCATGTCGACGCCCCAGGGTGTTTTGCGTCACCCTACGGCGCCTGCACGCGTGCGCATGCAGCGCCCCTTGCGTGTCACTCGCCTGGTCGATCAGGGCTGTGCCGGATCCAGCGCTGGTCGCATGGTGATGTCCGGCCGCTTTGACGACGTCTGCGCCGAACTGGACCGCCTGGTGGCGCTTGAATCCGCACGTGAGGCCGCACGCCACCATCACTAACAAGGCACAATCGGGGGCTATGAATATCGTAATCCTCGATGACTACCAGGACGCGGTCCGAAAACTGGCATGTGCCACCAAGCTTGAAGAGTACCCGGCCAAGGTTTACACCAACACCATCAAGGGCATTGGTCAATTGGCGGTTCGTCTGAAAGACGCCGAGATCCTGGTGCTGATTCGCGAACGCACCCACATCACGCGTTCACTCATTGAAAAGCTGCCCCGCTTGCGCATGATTTCCCAAACCGGCAAGGTGGGCGCACACGTGGATGTGGCTGCCTGCACCGAGCGCGGCATCGTGGTGTCTGAAGGCGTGGGCTCTCCTGTGGCCGCGGCCGAACTCACCTGGGCACTCATCATGGCGGCCATGCGGCGGATTCCCCAGTACATCACCAACCTCAAGCATGGCGTGTGGCAACAGTCTGGCCTGAAATCGGCCTCCATGCCGCCCAATTT
>VEQI01000227.1 GCA_018883305.1 Limnohabitans sp.
CCTCATGGCTGAGCCGCAACGGGTGGCCGCTGGTGTGAAGGCCATGCGCGACGCCACGTCTTTGCCCGTGACGGTCAAGCACCGCATTGGCCTGGATCAGGTGGACAGCCTGGACCTGGTGACGGAGTTCATCACGCGGGTGAGTGAGGCAGGGTGCGATCACTTCATCGTGCATGCTCGCAACGCGTGGCTCAAGGGCCTGTCGCCCAAGGAAAACCGCGAGATCCCGCCTCTGCGTTATGAAGTGGTCCATCAACTCAAACAGATGTTTCCTACTTTGACGATGGTGCTCAATGGGGGCATCAAGACTAACGAGCAAATCGATGCGCAGTTGTCCCATGTGGATGGCGTGATGGTGGGGCGTGAGGCTTATCACAACCCCTGGATCATGGCAGAGTGGGACGCTCGTTTTTACGGCGACGCCACGTATGCGCCTGACCGCGAAACCGTGGAGCGTGCCATGGTGGATTACATGGAACAAGAGGCTCGTGCGCATGGCGTGGGTTGGTATTCCATTGCCAGACACATGCTGGGGCTGTGGCATGGCCAACCCGGCGCAAGACGCTGGCGCCAGGTGTGGAGCGATCACCACCTCAAGGATCGTTCGCCAAGAGAGGTGATGGCACGCGCGCAATCGGCGCGTATTGGGCTCACTTGATCAGTTGGCCGCTTCCAGTCCACTCAGGAAGTGTTCGCGCATGCGCTGGGCACTCATGGCCGAGTCACGTGACTGCAGCGCTTGCAACAACCGTTGGTGTTCGTGCAATGACTCGCTGATACGCCCGGACTTCAGCAAGGACTGATGACGGTTGAGCTTCATCACCTTGCGCAAGTCAGCCACCATTTGTTCTCGCCAGCGGTTGTCGGCCAATTGCAGCAAGCGCTGGTGAAATTCTTCGTTGATGCGGAAAAAGGTCTCGCGGTCGTTGACGGCTTGTTCCAGCGAATGATGCAAGTCGGCCAATGCCTGAAGTTCGGCGTCTGTGGCCCGTTGTGCCACCACGCCCGCGGCGTCTGATTCCAGCAGCGCCAGCAGGTGGTAGACGTCGCTCAGGTCTTTTTCATTGACCTCGGTGACATAGGCACCGCGTCGTACCTTCATGGTGACCAGCCCCTCAGCGGCCAGCACCTTCAGCGCTTCCCGCATGGGCGTGCGGCTGATGCCGTAGGCCTCGGCAATCTTGACCTCGTCGATCCAGCTGCCCGGCTCCAACTCGCGCGCGAAGATGCGTTGGCGAAGCAATTCAGCCACTTCTTCGTAAAGCGCGCGAGGGGTGAGGGTGATGGCGGCCATGAGGTTGGGGAGGGATTTTGTCAGCTTGCATCAATATTATGCATCAATAATTATGAATCACGAATAAGAATTTGACCTAGAATCCCCAGTTGTCCGGTTGTCTTGGCGTGGGTTTGCGCCCAAGATCTCCCTGGGTTGTTTGCCCACTCACACTGTCACTTATCCTGATCAAAGGCCATCGACATGACCGCCAAGAAGTCTGAATTCACACCCGCCACCCTGGAAGCCTGGCACAAGGCCGCCACCAAATCGGCCCCGGGCGGGGATGTCAGCCAACTCGACTGGATCACCCCGGATGGCATTCGCGTCAAGCCGCTCTACACCGCCGCTGACACGCAAGACCTGCCCAACGCCGACACCTTGCCCGGCTTCGAGCCCTTCCTGCGTGGTCCGCAGGCCACCATGTACGCGGTGCGTCCCTGGACCATCCGCCAGTACGCCGGTTTTTCCACCGCTGAGGAATCCAACGCTTTCTATCGCAAGGCACTGGCCGCAGGCGGTCAAGGCGTGTCGGTGGCTTTCGACCTGGCCACGCACCGTGGCTACGACTCCGACCATCCGCGCGTGACGGGTGACGTGGGCAAGGCAGGCGTGGCCATCGACTCGGTGGAGGACATGAAGATCCTGTTCAATGAGATCCCCTTGGACAAAGTATCGGTGTCAATGACCATGAACGGCGCGGTGTTGCCCGTGCTCGCCGGCTACGTGGTGGCGGCGGAAGAGCAGGGCGTGTCGCAGGACAAACTGAGCGGAACCATTCAGAACGACATTCTGAAAGAGTTCATGGTGCGCAACACCTACATCTACCCGCCTGAGCCCTCGATGAAAATCATCGGCGACATCATCGAGTACACCTCGAAAAACATGCCCAAGTTCAACTCGATCTCGATCTCGGGTTACCACATGCAGGAAGCCGGCGCCAACCAGGCGCTGGAGATGGCCTTCACCCTGGCCGACGGCAAAGAGTATGTGAAGACCGCCATTGCCAAGGGCATGGACGTGGACGACTTTGCCGGTCGCCTCTCGTTCTTCTGGGCGGTGGGCATGAACTTCTACCTGGAAATCGCCAAGATGCGTGCGGCTCGCCTCTTGTGGTGCCGCATCATGAAGGGCTTCAACGCCAAGAACCCCAAGAGCCTGATGCTGCGCACGCACAGCCAGACTTCTGGTTGGTCGCTCACCGAACAGGACCCCTACAACAACGTGGTGCGTACCACCATCGAGGCCATGGCCGCGGTGTTTGGGGGCACGCAGTCACTGCACACCAACTCACTGGACGAAGCCATTGCGCTGCCCACCGAGTTCAGCGCGCGCATTGCCCGCAACACGCAGCTGATCATCCAGGAAGAGACCCACATCACCAACGTGATCGACCCCTGGGCCGGCTCCTACATGATGGAGAGCCTCACGCAAGAGATGGCCGACAAGGCCTGGGCCATCATTGAGGAAGTGGACGCCATGGGCGGCATGACCAAGGCGGTGGACAGCGGCTGGGCCAAGCTCAAGATCGAAGCGGCTGCTGCTGAAAAGCAGGCCCGCATTGACTCGGGCAAGGACGTCATCGTGGGCGTCAACAAGTACAAGCTGGCTAAGGAAGATCCGATCGAGATCCTGGACGTGGACAACGTCAAGGTGCGAGATGGCCAGATCGCTCGCTTGAAAGAGATCAAGGCCAAGCGTGACAACGCCGCGGTGCAGGCTGCACTGAAGGCGCTGACCGCTGCGGCCGAAAGTGGTCAAGGCAACCTGCTGGACCTGTCGATCAAGGCCATTCGTTTGCGCGCCACCGTGGGCGAAGTGTCCGACGCGCTGGAACAAGTCTTCGGGCGCCACCGCGCCGACACGCAAAAGGTGACCGGTGTGTACGCTGCTGCCTATGACTCTGCTGAAGGCTGGGACAAGCTCAAGGGCGAGATCGCCCAGTTTGCTGAACAGCAAGGTCGCCGTCCGCGCGTGATGATTGCCAAACTCGGCCAGGACGGTCACGACCGTGGCGCCAAGGTGGTGGCCACGGCCTATGCCGATCTGGGCTTTGACGTGGACATGGGGCCGCTGTTTCAGACACCCGAGGAGTGCGCACGCCAGGCCATCGAGAACGATGTGCACGCGGTAGGCGTGTCCACCCTGGCGGCCGGTCACAAAACGCTGGTGCCAGCCATCATTGCTGAACTCAGGAAGCAAGGTGCGGACGACATCATCGTGTTCGTCGGCGGTGTGATTCCGCGTCAGGACTACGAGTTCTTGTACGAGGCCGGTGTCAAGGGCATCTATGGCCCCGGCACCCCGATTCCTGCCAGCGCGAAGGATGTGCTGGAGCAGATCAGGAAAGCCGTGGGCTGATCCTGTCCGTTCTGACACTTCAACCTGCTGGTGAAGCTTGACACCTGACCAACTCCTGCAAGGCCTGCTGCATGGCAGTGCGCCCGCACAGCGGCGTGCCATGGCCAAGGCCATCACCTTGCTGGAATCCACCCGGGCCGATCATCGCCTGCTGGCGGATGAGTTGCTGACCGGTGTGCTGCCGCACACGGGGCGCTCATTCCGCCTAGGCATCAGTGGCGTGCCGGGTGTGGGCAAGTCCACCTTCATCGAGGCGCTGGGTCTGTACCTCATCGGTCAAGGCCATCGTGTGGCTGTGCTCGCGGTCGATCCCTCATCCACCGTGTCGGGCGGCTCCATCCTGGGCGACAAAACGCGCATGGAGCATCTGTCAGTGCACCCGCAGGCCTACATCCGCCCCAGTCCCTCCAGCGGCACACTGGGCGGTGTGGCCGAAAAAACCCGAGAGGCCATGCTGGTGTGCGAAGCCGCTGGTTACGATGTGGTGATCGTGGAAACCGTGGGCGTGGGCCAGAGTGAAACCGCCGTGGCCAACATGACCGACATGTTCTGCCTGCTGCAACTGCCCAACGCGGGCGATGATCTGCAAGCCATCAAGAAAGGCGTGATGGAACTGGCCGATCTGGTGGTGATCAACAAGGCTGACATCGATCCCAACGCAGCCACGCGTGCCGAAGCGCAAATCACCAGCGCGCTGCGCTTGCTGGGGCTGCACGGCAATCCCGATCATGCCCACCATGACGAATCCCTCTGGCATCCTCAGGTGGTGAAGATCAGCGCCTTGCTGGGGCAGGGCGTGGACACGTTCTGGTCTGCGGTGAGCGAGTTCAGACGCCTGCAAACCGCCAACGGCAAATTGGCGCTGCGTCGTGAACGTCAGGCCCTGGCCTGGATGTGGGAGCGCATCGAGTCCGGACTCAAACAAACCTTCCGGGCGCAAGCGCGTGTGCAAGCGCTGCTGCCCACCCTGAGTGAGCGCGTGCGGGGTGGCCAGGTGGCTGCCTCCACCGCGGCAAGACAACTGCTGGACGCCTACCAGGCAGCCAGCTGATCATTTTCTGGAGAACAGAGAGAGCAACCATGCAAGACATCATCGAACAATTGGAACAAAAGCGCGCCGCCGCGCGCCTGGGTGGCGGTCAAAAACGGATTGACGCCCAGCACAGCAAAGGCAAGCTGACCGCGCGTGAACGCATCGAGGTACTGCTCGATGAAGGCACGTTCGAAGAGTGGGACATGTTCGTCGAGCATCGCTGCACCGACTTCGGCATGGAAGACAACAAGATTCCTGGCGACGGCGTGGTGACGGGTTACGGCATGATCAACGGCCGCCTGGTGTTTGTGTTCAGCCAGGACTTCACGGTGTACGGCGGTGCGCTGTCGGAGACGCACGCCGAGAAGATCTGCAAGATCATGGACCAGGCCATGAAGGTCGGCGCGCCGGTGATTGGTCTGAACGACTCGGGTGGCGCCCGCATCCAGGAAGGCGTGGCCTCGCTGGGTGGTTATGCCGAGGTGTTCCAGCGCAATGTGATGGCCTCTGGCGTGATCCCGCAAATCAGCATGATCATGGGCCCCTCGGCCGGTGGTGCGGTGTATT
Source organism: Limnohabitans sp. (assembly GCA_018883305.1). GTDB lineage: Bacteria > Pseudomonadota > Gammaproteobacteria > Burkholderiales > Burkholderiaceae_C > Limnohabitans. The sequence goes on from VEQI01000227.1 coordinate 5,235, forward strand.
CGCCCGCGTTGACCGACTTCATCTTCATGGTCAAAGACACCTCCTACATGTTCGTCACCGGCCCCGAAGTGGTCAAAACCGTGACGCACGAGGAAGTGACCGCCGAAGAGCTGGGCGGCGCGCTCACGCACACCACCAAGAGCGGCGTGGCCGACATGGCTTTCGAAAACGATGTGGAGGCGCTGCTCATGCTGCGCCGCCTGTTCAACTACCTGCCGCTCAACAACAAGGAAAAAGCGCCGGTGCGCAAGAGCGGCGACCCGATCGACCGCATGGACCTCTCGCTCGACACCCTGGTGCCCGAGAACCCCAACAAGCCCTACGACATGAAGGAGCTGATCGTCAAAACCGTGGACGACGGCGACTTCTTCGAGCTGCAGCCCGACTACGCCAAGAACATCCTGATCGGCTTTGCCCGCATGGACGGCCAGACCGTGGGCATCGTGGCCAACCAGCCGCTGGTGCTGGCCGGTTGCCTGGACATCAAGAGCTCAATCAAGGCCGCGCGCTTTGTGCGTTTTTGCGACGCCTTCAACATCCCGGTGGTGACCTTTGTCGACGTGCCCGGCTTCATGCCCGGCACCAGCCAGGAGTACGGC
>VEQI01000228.1 GCA_018883305.1 Limnohabitans sp.
CCTGAATGTGCATGCCCAGCGCTTCTCTTCTTTTGCAATCCCTGGCCTCGGGTGTCTTCATTGGCGCTTTGTACGGCCTGATTGGCCTGGGCCTGGGCCTGGGCTGGGGCTTGTTGCGACTCATCAACCTGGCGCACTTTGCCTGGGTGTTTCTGGCCGCCTACATCACCTATGAACTCAAGACCCGACTGGGGATTGATCCGTTGGTGTCGCTGATGGGCCTCGTGCCCTTGTTTGCCTTGCTGGGGGTGGCCATGCAAGCCTTGCTGGCGCGCTTTGCCATCACGCCTTTCAACTCCTTGCTGGCCACCTTTGGACTGACCGTGGCGGTGGAGGCCTTCCTGCAACTCGTCTGGAGCGCCGATTTCCGGCGCATGGCCTCTCATTACGACGAACTCAAGCTGCGCATAGGTTCCATGGTGGTGACCTACTCCGAGGTGGTCACTGTTGCGCTGGCCTGGCTCTTGGGCCTGGCCGTGTGGTGGATGCTGTATCGCACCGACTTGGGCAAGTCCATCCGTGCCAGTGCGGAAGATGCCGCCATTGCCACGGCCTTTGGCATCGATGCGCATCGACTGGCTCTGGGCCTGTCTGGCGCCTGTGCGGCACTGGCAGCCTGTGCGGGCGTGTGTGTGGCGCTCACCTTCACACTGGCGCCCTCCCAAATTTATGCCTGGGTGGGCGTGGTGTTTGCCACGGTGATGATGGGTCGTCTGGCCTCTGCCTGGGTGCCCTTGCTGGCGGGCTTGTTCATCGGCCTGAGTGAATCCCTGACGATGGCGCTGACGGCACCCACCTGGGCCCCGCTGGTGTCCTTCACCTTGCTCATCCTGATTCTGATCACGAGGCGCGGCCATGACTGATCGAATGCGCTGGGTGGGCGTCTTGGGCCTGCTGACCTTGCTGTTCACAGCGCCGTATCTGGGATTGCCGGTGCATCTGCAGTCCCTGTTGTATGTGCTCTTTTTCTGGGTCACCCTGGCCACCAGCTGGAACATGTTGTCGGGCTACTCCGGCTATTTTTCTTTCGGGCATGGTGCCTTCTTTGGTGTGGGCATGTATGGCATGGCCACCTTGGCCACCAAACTGGAGTGGCCGTTGTGGGCGTCCTTGCTGGGTTCGGGCGTGGCGGCGTCCTGTCTGGCCTTGGGCATTGGTGCGGTGGTGTTTCGTTTGCGGTCCATCCGTGGAGAAGCCTTTGCGCTGATCACGCTGGCCGTGACCTTTGTGCTGGCCACTCTCATTGTCAACACGCCCATTGACGGTGGCCCTGGTGTGTATTTGATGGGGCTGGAGATTCCCACCCTGGGTCCAGCACCGGCCTCCACTTTCTACTACCTGGGCCTGGTGCTGGCCGTCCTCAGCGTGTGGGTGGCTCGACGTTTATTGCAGTCACGCGCGGGGTTGGGTCTGCTGGCCATTCACGATGACGAAGATGTGGCCGAGGTGCATGGCGTGGCGACCTTTGGTTTGAAGATGCAGGCGTTTGCGCTCTCCAGTTTTTTTGCCGGCCTGATGGGGGCGGTGCACGCACTGTACGTGTCTTATGTCACGGTGGGTGAAACCTTCAACATCACCGTGCCACTGACGGTGGTGCTCATGAGTGTGCTGGGTGGCAGCCGTCATTGGGCCGGTCCCATGGTGGGCGGCGTGTTGATCACCCTGTTGCTCAACGCGTTCACCGAAGGCAACAGTGCGCTGGTGGGCAAGATCATCATTGGTGGCGTGTTGTTTGTGGCGGTGTTGATCATGCCGCAAGGCATTCTGGGGTCTTGGATGGCGCGTCGACGCCGCCGGTTGCACGCGGCGATGGTGGTGCAAGAAGCGGATTCTGGTCACGTCACGGGTTCAGGTCATGCGACAGAGCAGACTTCCTCTTTGCCACTGCCAGAAGCGCTGTCTGCGCCTCCTGCTTCGTCACGGGCTCACAACCCGAATGCCGCTGTGGTGTTGCAAGTGCGTGGTCTGGGCAAAAATTTCTCCGGTATTCAGGCCCTCAAGGATGTGAGCCTGGACGTGCGCGAGGGGGAGATCCTGGGACTGCTGGGCCCCAATGGCTCGGGCAAGTCCACGTTCATCAACGTGGTGACTGGCCATTTCAAACCCAGTGCCGGGTCCGTGAAGATCATGGGGCAGGAATCGGCAGGCTTGCCGGCTCACGACATTCGACAGCGTGGTGTGTCCCGCACCTATCAGATCCCGCGCCCCTTTGGCGGACTGACCGTGATGCAAAACGTTAGCCTGTCCGCGCAATATGGCGTGCGTGGACTGGGGGCGCAAGAGGCCGAGGCCAGTGCGCGTGAATGGTTGACGTTCACCGGCTTGCAGGACAAAGCGGACCATCTGCCTGACGAGTTGAATCTGCATCAACGCAAGTTCCTGGAGTTGGCTCGGGCCTTGGCAGCAAGGCCCAAAGTGCTGTTGCTCGATGAGGTGCTCTCGGGGCTGACACCCGGTGAAATCGGCACGGCGGTCAGCACCATTCAACGCATTCGCGATGCCGGCACGTCCATTGTGTTTGTCGAGCATGTGATGAGTGCCGTGATGGCCTTGTCCGATCGCCTGGTGGTGCTCGATCAGGGCTGGGTGATTGCCGAAGGCTTGCCGCAAGATGTGATGAGTCGCGAAGTGGTGGTGCGTGCCTACCTGGGCGATGAACGGATGGTGGGTTGATCATGTTGCAGCTGCAAAACGTTCAAGTGAAATACGGCGCAGCGCCGGCGCTGTGGGGCATTGATCTGGAAGTGCGTGCGGGCGAACTGGTGTCGGTGATTGGTCCCAATGGTGCGGGCAAGACCACCCTGATTCACGCCATCATGGGGCTGAACCGCTTGAGCGGTGGCGCCGTGTGTTGGGATGGCACGGTGATCTCCGACTTGCCGCCCAGCCGTTTGTGCGAGCGCGGGCTGGCTTTGGTGCCAGAGAGTCGTCGCCTTTTCACAGGCATGACGGTGCGTGAAAACCTGGAGCTGGGTGCCATGCATCCAGCCGCCAAAAAACGTCGAGCCGAGTCGCTTGAACGTGTGTGCGAGCTGTTCCCCGCTGTGCGCCAAAAACTCTCACAAGCCTCTGGCACGCTCTCCGGTGGTCAACAGCAAATGGTGGCCATTGGCCGCGCGCTCATGGCCTTGCCCAGTCTGCTGTTACTGGATGAACCGTCATTGGGCCTGGCCCCGGCTATCGTGTCCGACATGTTCCGCGTGATCCAGTCCATCCACCAGGAAGGCACGGCCGTCATGTTGGTGGAGCAAAACGTCAGCCGAGCACTGGCCATTTCCTCCCGAACCTATGTCCTGGAAAACGGGCGTGTCATTGCCGAGGGTGAGTCGAATGAACTCTCCAACCGTCCGGAGATTCGCAAGGCTTATTTGGGGATGTGAGTCTCTGCCCTGATGGGTGAAAAACCCCGTCCTTTGGCAAGACGAGTTAGCGCATGGGCAACGTTGAGTGTCCTCAATCCAACCGCGCCCCAGACTGCCGCACCGCTTGCGCCCAGCGGGGCATTTCCTGGGACAGGTAGCGGTGGAAGTCCGCTGACCCCAGAAAGGCAGGATCCGCGCCCTGGCTCACCATGCGTTGTCGGACATCGGGTTGTGACAGAACGGTTTTGAACGCCTGGCTCAGCGTGTTTGCCACGTCGGCGGGTACACCTGCGGGTGCCAGAAAACCATAGAAGCCCACCACCTCGAAAGACTTGAGCCCGGCTTCGGCCACCGTGGGGATGTCTGGCAGCGCAGGGCTGCGCTCACGCCCGGTCACCGCCAAAGCCCTGACCTTGCCTTGCTTGTGATAGACCGAGGCCTGTGGCACGCTTTCGGCCATGAACTGCACCTGACCGGCCATCAGGTCGGTGAAGGCGGGCGCGCTTCCACGGTAGGGGATGTGCACCATGAAGAGTCCGGTGGCCGTCTTGAACATTTCTGGCACCAGATGGCTGATGCCACCGTTGCCGGCCGAGCCATAGTTGATCTGGCCGGGGCGAGCTCGTGCATAGTCAATGAACTGGGGCAGGGTGGTCACGGGCACTTGCGGATTCACCAGCAGTGCCAGGGGCTGCATGGCCGTGCGTGCAATCGGGGTGAAGTCTCGCAGCGTCTGGTAGGGCAAGCGGGTGTAGAGAGCCGGGTTGATCACCATGACCCCGGTGTTGGCCAGCATCAGTGTGTAGCCGTCAGCAGGGGCCTTCATCACTTCCTGCGCCCCCACCGTGCCACCTGCGCCCGCCTTGTAGTCAATCAGCACGGGCTGTCCCAGCACCTGCTGCAATCGGTCTGACAACAGCCGTGCATGTTGGTCCAAGGGGCCTCCTGCAGGAAATCCAATGACGATTCGCAGGGGCTTGGTGGGAAAGTCAGCGGCCAGCAGTGAGGCGCTCAGGACGCTGGCCAACAGGGCAGATAAAAGCGAGCGGATGAATTTCATACCCTGAGCATGCCACAAGCCGAGGTCGTTGAAAAATTCGTTAAAATGCGAGTTGTGCCGGTGTAGCTCAGTCGGTAGAGCAGCTCATTCGTAATGAGAAGGTCGCGTGTTCGATTCATGTCTCCGGCACCATGATCAAGGCAAAAAGCCTCGTCCCTTTCGGGGCGAGGCTTTTTTATGGATTCAATGGCCCCGGCCTGAAAGGGTTGACCGGGGCAAGCTGTGTGGACAACAGGTTTACTTGGTTTGCTCCAGGTGATACTTCGTCACCCGTTCCACTTCGTTCTTGGAGCCCAGAATCACACTCACGCGCTCGTGAAGCTGTGAGGGTTGCACATCCAGAATGGCCTGGCGCCCATTGGTGGCTGCGCCACCGGCTTGCTCCACCAGCCAGCCCATCGGGTTGGCTTCATACATCAGGCGCAGTTTGCCGGGCTTGTTGGGTTCGCGTTTGTCCCAGGGGTACATGAAGATGCCCCCGCGTGACAGGATGCGGTGCACATCCGCCACCATGGAGGCAATCCAGCGCATGTTGAAGTCTTTGCCGCGCGGGCCCTCTTTGCCTTGCAGACATTCGTCGATGTAGCGCTTGACCGGGGCATCCCAGTGGCGCATGTTGCTCATGTTGATGGCGAACTCTTTGGTGTCGGCCGGGATCTGCACGGACTCTTGTGTCAGCACGAACGAGCCTTGTTCGCGGTCCAGGGTGAACATGACCACACCGTCACCCACCGTCAGTACCAAGGTGGTTTGCGGGCCATACACGCAGTAACCAGCGGCCACTTGATGGCGACCGGGTTGCAGGAAGTCTTTCTCGCTCACGCCTTCCGAGCCTTCGGGCTTCTTGAGCACGCTGAAGATGGTGCCAATGCTGACGTTGACATCAATGTTGCTGGAGCCATCCAGGGGATCGAACAGCAGCAGGTATTCGCCTTGCGGGTAGCGGTTGGGCACCAGGTAGATGCCGTCCATCTCTTCAGAGGCCATCGCGGCCAGATGACCCCCCCATTCGTTGGCCTCGATCAGCACTTCGTTGGCAATGATGTCGAGTTTCTTTTGCACCTCGCCTTGCACGTTCTCGCTGCCAGCGCTGCCCAGCACGCCACCCAAGGCACCTTTGTTGACGGCCTGGCTGATGCTTTTGCACGCACGGGCCACCACTTCCAGCAGCAAGCGCAGTTCAGGCGGGATGTGTCCTTTGGCGCGTTGTTGTTCGACCAGATAGCGGGAGAGGGAAATCGACATGGGGTTACTCCGTTTCTGCCAGGGCACGTGAGACCACCTCACGCACGTCGTTGCTCAAATCATGCTTGGCCGACACGCGCGAGAGGGCTTCGCGCGCGGCGGTGCGATAGGGTTCATCCAGATGGCGCCAGCGGTCCAGGGCGCGC
>VEQI01000229.1 GCA_018883305.1 Limnohabitans sp.
GGTGGAACAGTAGAGCGTGAGCTGACCGTCTTCACGCGGCACCGCGTAAGTGATCTGACCTTCCAGGTAAAACTGCTCTTGCTGACCGGTGCGAACCGTGCCCTGGATTTTGTGCGCCGCGTTGGCGATGGCCGCAGCCGCATCACCCCGGGTGATGCCCTTGGGCGGCATGACAAAACTGCCCGCCTCCATCGCATCCTCGATGGTGAGAATGGGTTTGAGTTCCTTGACTTGCACCTGGGCCTTTTGAGCGGCTTCCCGGGCGTAGAGCATTTCACGCGCCACCACCACAGCCACGGCCTGGCCCAAAAACTCCACCTTGCCATCGGCCAGGAAAGGATCATCGTGGATGATGGGACCGCAGTTGTTTTCACCGGGGATGTCACGTGCCGTGAACACAGCCACCACGCCGTGCTCCTTCATGATGGCAGCACGGTCGATGCCCTCGCCAATCAGCTCGCCATGCGCTACCGGTGACAACACCAGTGCCGCATACAAGGTGCCAGCCAGTTCAGGAATGTCATCGGTGTAAGTGGCGCCACCAGTCACGTGCAAATGTGCAGATTCATGCACCACCTCGGTGCCTTGCTGGACATGGGACGCGGGCAATAGATTTTTTAGATTCACGGGAGCGTTCATGTGGGTCTCCGTTACTGTTCAATGAACTCAAGCACCAGGTTGCGGGCCACCAGCGAGCGGTAGGCCCAGGTGGCACGCAAGCCGTCACGCGCAGTGAAGCTGGCGGCGATGGCGGCGTCCAGCTCAGCGGCCTTCACATCGGCCGGCGACTTGCCTTCCAGCACGGCTTCCAGCTTGGGGGCGCGGCATGGTGCCGGCGCCAGACCGTTGTAGGCCAGTTTCACGCTCGACAATTTGCCGCCTTGCAAGCGGTAGGTGATGGCCGAGCACGTGGCTGAAATATCCTGTTCGAAACGCTTGCTGACCTTGTGGGCACGGAACACCTGCCCCACAGCGGGCTTGGGCAGCTCAATGGCCTCGATGAATTCACCGGCTTGCAACTGGTTCTTTTTCTGACCTGTGTAGAACTGGTCCAGCGGCACGTTGCGCGTCTTGTCACCACGGCGCAGCACCAGTGTGGCCCCAAGTGCCATCAGGCAAGGCATGGAGTCGCCAATGGGCGAGCCATTGGCGATGTTGCCCGCCAGCGTGGCCGTGGAGCGAATGGGTGGCGAGCCAAAGCGACGCAGCACCTCGGCAAAATCCGGGTACACCGGCGCCACCAACGACAGCACGCGCTCCAGGGACACGGCCGCGCCAATGCGCCAGCCCTGGGGCGTCTCGTCAATGCGCTGCAGCTCTTGCACCAGCCCCAGGTAAACGATGTGTTCGGGTCGAGAGAACTGCTTGTTCACCTGCAAGCCAATCTCGGTGCTGCCCGCCAGCAAGGTGGCCTGCGGATAGGTTTGCAGGTAGTGGGCCACCTCGGCCAGCGTGGCGGGCGACACGAACTCATTGCCTTTGCGCGTGCGCACCACCGGTTGCACGATGATCTCGCCATCCAGACTCAACGTGGGTTGGGTGTCACGCTGGATTTCCTTGAGCAGCGGCACATCGGCGCTGTCATCGATCTTGAGTGGGGCACCAGGGCGGCAGGCCTGCTGGGTGGCGTCCACGATGGGCTTGTATCCGGTGCAACGACACAGGTTGCCGCTCAGGGCATCGTTGATGGTTTGTCGATCCGGCTGGGTGTTGCGTTGCACCAGGTGCACCAGGCTCATCACGATGCCAGGGGTGCAAAACCCGCATTGGGAGCCATGACAATCCACCATGGCTTGCTGAACCGGGTGCAGGCTGCCGTCGGCGCGTTGAAGGCTCTCCACCGTCTTGACCGACTTGCCATCCAGCGTGGGCAGAAGCTGCAGGCAACTGTTGACGGCCACATAGTCCACGCCCGTGCCAGCCGCATTGAGGGTCCCCACCATGACCACGCAGGCGCCGCAATCGCCTTCGGCGCAGCCTTCCTTGGTGCCGGTGCGGTGCAATTGTTCACGCAGATAGTCCAGCACCGTGGTGGTGCGCCGCTCACCGCGTGCCTCCACGATCTGGCCATCGAGCACGAAGCGAACAGTGTTGGTGACCTGGGTCATGATGAATACAGAATCTGAATTGAAATCGGGACTGCCAAAATTGTATACAGATTCACCCCTGGATGACGGACCATAATACCGGCTGTTCTCACCTATCCGGGTTCTTGCCGGCGCGGGTCCGACACCTCATTCGCCCCAAAAGGGTGCATGAGTGGTGGCATTGAACTTGCACTGATTTTTTAATTCATTCCCCTGCCTCTTCAGGAGTTGCTTTTCATGACCAAGCGTTTCTTTTTGCAAGCCAGTGCCGCCACTGCGCTGACACTGGCCTGCAGCCTGGCTTCGGCCCAGAACACCCCCATCAAGTTTCAACTCGACTGGCGTTTCGAGGGCCCTGCGGCCCTGTTCCTGGTGCCAGCTGCCAAAGGCTACTTCAAGGACGCCAAGCTGGATGTGACGGTGGACGCAGGCAACGGCTCCGGCGGTGCGGTCACACGCGTGGCCTCGGGCACGTATGACATGGGCTTTGCCGACTTGGCTGCGTTGATGGAATTCCATGCCAACAACCCGGATGCGCCCAACAAGCCGGTGGCCGTGATGATGGTCTACAACAACACGCCGGCCTCGGTGATGGCGCTTAAAAAATCAGGCATCAAGACCCCGGCTGACCTCTCGGGCAAGAAGCTGGGTGCCCCGGTGTTTGACGCCGGTCGCCGCGCCTTTCCCATCTTTGCCAAGGCCAATGGCGTGAGCAACGTGGCCTGGACCGCCATGGACCCGCCGCTGCGCGAAACCATGCTGGTGCGTGGCGACGTCGATGCCATCACCGGCTTCACCTTCACCTCGCTGCTCAACATCGAGGCACGTGGCGTCAAGGCTGAAGACGTGGTGGTGCTGCCCTACCCTGACTTTGGCGTGAAGCTGTATGGCAACGTCATCATCGCCACCCCCAAGATCCTGAAGGAAAACCCGGCCGCCGTGAAAGCCTTCCTCAGCGCCTTCACCAAAGGCGTGAAGGACGTCATCGCCCAACCGGCGGCGGCCATCGAGTCGGTCAAGGCGCGTGATGGCATCATCAACGCCGAACTGGAAACCCGCCGCCTGAAGCTGGCGATCGACACCGTGATCAACAGTGCCGATGCGCGCGCCGAAGGCTTCGGCCAGGTCAAGGGACCCCGACTGTCCTTGATGGCCAGCCAGGTGTCCGACGCCTTCAACACCAAGACACGCATCAACCCGGATGCGGTCTGGAACGGCTCGTTTCTGCCCAGCGCCAAAGAGCTCGACATCCTGCCCAAGAAATAATGTCTGACGCCTTCGTCGATTTCCAAAACGTCTGGCTGGCCTACAACGACGAACTGCTCGCCCAAGGGCAGTTCGCGGTGGAGGACATTTCACTGCAAGTGCGCCAGGGCGAGTTCATCGCCATCGTGGGACCTTCGGGTTGTGGCAAGTCCACTTTCATGAAGCTCACCACCGGACTGAAGCGGCCCAGCCGGGGCACCATTCACGTGGATGGTCAGCCGGTCAATGGGCCTTTGAAAATCAGCGGCATGGCGTTCCAGGCACCATCATTGCTGCCGTGGCGCACCACGCTGGACAACGTGCTGCTGCCGCTGGAAATCGTCGAACCCTATCGCTCGCAGTTCAAAGCGCGCAAGGCCGAGTTCGAGGCCCGTGCCATCGACCTGCTGCAAAGCGTGGGCCTGCATGGCTATGAGCGCAAGTTCCCCTGGCAACTCTCTGGGGGCATGCAGCAACGCGCCAGCATTTGCCGCGCCCTCATCCACGAGCCCAAGATGTTGCTGCTCGATGAGCCCTTCGGCGCCCTGGATGCGTTCACCCGCGAGGAGCTGTGGTGCACCTTGCGTGACCTGTGGACCGAGAAACGGTTCAATGTCATTTTGGTCACGCATGATCTGCGCGAATCCGTGTTCCTGGCGGACACGGTCTACGTGATGAGCAAGAGCCCGGGCCGTTTCGTGGTGCGTCGCGAGATCGATCTGCCGCGCCCGCGCGACCTGGAAATCACCTACACCCCCGAATTCACCGATATCGTGCATGAATTGCGCGGTCACATCGGTGCGATGCGCCGCGCGGGCGCCCCGTTGCAACAATGAGCGCCATGAATGCCAAACTGATAGAACGCTGGTCCCCCTGGCTGCTCATGCTCGCCACCGTGCTGATGTGGCAACTGCTGTGCAAGGTATTCCAGGTGTCCGAATTTGTATTCCCCAGCCCGTGGCGCATCGCGGAGCAACTGGTGGAATTTCGCGGCGTCATTGCCGGGCATGCATGGCGTACCTTCTGGGTCACCATGGCGGGCTTTGGGCTGGCCATCGTGGTGGGTGTGCTGCTGGGCTTTGTGATTGGCAGTTCGCGCCTGGCCTACGCCGCCGTGTATCCGCTGATGACGGCGTTCAACGCCTTGCCCAAAGCGGCTTTCGTGCCCATCCTGGTGGTGTGGTTTGGCATTGGCATCGGGCCGGCCATCCTCACGGCCTTCCTGATCAGCTTCTTTCCCATCATGGTCAACATTGCCACCGGGCTGGCCACGCTGGAGCCCGAGCTGGAGGATGTGTTGCGGGTGCTGGGCGCCAAGCGCTGGGACGTGCTGATCAAGGTCGGGCTGCCGCGCTCCATGCCCTACTTTTATGGTTCCCTGAAAGTGGCCATTACCCTGGCGTTTGTGGGTACCACGGTGTCCGAGATGACCGCCGCCAACGAGGGCATTGGCTACCTGCTGATTTCCGCCGGCTCGGCCATGCAGATGGGGCTGGCCTTTGGCGGACTGGTGGTGGTGGGTGCCATGGCCATGGTGATGTATGAACTTTTCAGCTACATCGAAAAGCACACCACGGCTTGGGCGCATCGCGGCAGTCACAACGGCTGATCGACGCAGACACTTATCTTTACATAGAAACAAGCGTTCAAACTGAATGCTTTCAGACTCTTTTTCAGCGCCCTGATGGCTCGCCTGGGGCGAAGATGAATTGACAGGGCTTGAGTCATCGCCGATGGTGTCGATGGTTCCTGCCACAGGTCTTTTCACCCCATCCCCATGCAAGACACCCCCACCGCTGCGCCACCCGACCCCGACTCGCTGGGACGCCCCACCCTCACGGATTGGACCTTTCTGGCGTCCATGGTGGTGATGATCGCCCTGGTGGCCTGGGTGGGTGAGCTGTCTTACCAGGAGGGTATGAAAACCGAGGTCACCAAGCGCAACGGTGAAGCCTGGGCGCAATGGTTCGGTGAAACCGGCGCTGAGCGTTTCAAGGAAGATTTCGGCATGCTGGCCTGCGCGGGAGGTCCCCCACGCGCACCGACAGAGCAGACCGAGGCCGATCCGTCTGTGCCCAACACGCCCCCCGCACCTCCCCTGGCCTCGGCGCCGGCCTCACGCGTGTGGGGTGACTGCTTGAAAGCCTTGACCACGCCCCCGGGCGCCCTGGCCGGCTTACGCAATCCGTTTCATCGGGCTGCGATCGAGATCGCTGCCAAATGTGAACCGAGCGACCGCAACCTCACTGGCGCACTGGTGCTGGAAAAGCTGGTGCCCACGCCACCGGGCTCGCCCATTCCTTTTGTTGCATCGCCCCTGGTGGAAACCGATGTCATCGACAACAAATTGCAAATCCGCGTCACGGTATGTGACAAAGGCGCCTATCCGATCCGGATCGGCGAAGTCGAGTTTTAAAGGGGCGCGGCATGGAATCACTCGACCAGATG
>VEQI01000230.1 GCA_018883305.1 Limnohabitans sp.
CATCCAGGTGCCGCGCCAGGGTCAAAAAATCACCCTCCACCCAGACGGGAGCCTGCATGTGCCTGAGCAGCCCATCATCCCGTTCATCGAAGGTGATGGCACTGGTGTGGATGTGACCCCGGTCATGCGTCGTGTGGTCGATGCGGCGGTGGACAAAGCGTACGGCGGTCAACGCCAAATCCAGTGGATGGAGGTCTATGCAGGCGATAAGGCGCTAGAGCGCTACGGCGCCGACGTGCCACTGCCCGCCGAAACCCTGCAGGCCTTGCGCGAGCATGTGGTTTCCATCAAAGGGCCGCTGACCACCCCGGTGGGCGGCGGCATCCGCTCATTGAACGTGGCGTTACGACAAGAGCTCGACTTGTATGTGTGCTTGCGCCCGGTGCGGTATTTCCAAGGTGTGCCTTCGCCACTCAAAGAGCCCGAAAAAACCGACATGGCCATCTTTCGTGAGAACTCCGAGGACATCTATGCCGGCATTGAATACGAGGCGCAGAGTGACAACGCCCGCAAGCTGATCCGTTTTCTGACCGAAGAGCTCGGGGCCACGACCATCCGTTTTCCAGACACCTCGGGCATTGGCGTCAAGCCCGTCTCACGCGAAGGCACCGAGCGTTTGGTGCGCCGAGCCATTCAATACGCCATCACCCACGACAAGCCCAGTGTGACTTTGGTCCACAAAGGCAACATCATGAAGTTCACCGAGGGCAGTTTTCGTGATTGGGGCTATGCCTTGGCGCAAAAAGAATTCGGCGCCAAACTGGTCGACGGGGGGCCCTGGTGCCGCTTCAAGAACCCGCATACGGGACGCACCATCGTCATCAAGGATGTGATTGCCGATGCCTTCTTCCAACAAGTGTTGATGCGTCCTGCGGAATACAGCGTCATTGCCACGCTGAACCTCAACGGCGACTACATCTCGGATGCCGTGGCGGCTCAAGTGGGCGGCCTGGGCATTGCGCCGGGCGCCAACCTGTCGGACTCCATCGCCGTGTTTGAAGCCACGCATGGCACCGCGCCCAAGTATGCGGGCAAGGACTATGTCAATCCGGGCTCGGCCATTTTGTCGGCCGAAATGATGCTGCGGCACATGGGATGGTCTGAAGCGGCCGATCTCATCATTCGTGCCATGGAACAGGCCATTCAGAGCAAGCGTGTGACATATGACTTCGCCCGCTTGCTGGAGGGCGCGCGTCAAGTCAGTTGTTCCGGTTTCGGGCAAGCGGTGATTCAGCATTTGTGAGCGGATGTCCCCGACATGGACGGGGAGAATCCGTGGGGCGGCCCCGGTCTTGAAATGAGTCGATTAGTATTCATCTGTGATGCATGTGGCAACGACGACAGTGGACGGGGATTTCCCTCATGGAGAAGGGCTGGTGGGCGTTCGCTCATTGCCCACGCGCTCGATAGAATGACCCACATGTCTGTCAAGAAGCCCAAAACCAACATCATCCTGCCGCAGCAGGACGATGGCAACGCCGTGGTGCTGGAACGTCGTACCCAACGCACCCAACCGCCCCAGATGTACCAGGTCGTGATGCTCAACGACGACTTCACGCCCATGGAGTTTGTGGTTTTGGTGTTGCAAGAATTTTTCAACAAAGACCGTGAGGCCGCCACCCAGATCATGCTCAAGATCCATCTGGACGGCAAAGGCATTTGCGGGGTTTACACCAAGGACGTGGCTGCCACCAAGGTGGACCAGGTGCGGGATGCGGCCCATCAATCCGGGCATCCGCTCCAATGCCTGTTTGAGCCCGTTGAATAATCGGCCATCGTTTCCATATACAGTTATCCCAGGACGCAAGCTCAGAAGGAATTGAACATGATTGCCCAGGAACTCGAAGTCAGCTTGCACATGGCCTTTGTCGAGGCGCGTCAACAGCGCCACGAATTCATCACGGTGGAGCACCTGTTGCTGGCCCTGCTGGACAACCCCAGCGCGGCCGAGGTGCTGCGTGCCTGTTCGGCCAACATCGATGATTTGCGCAAGTCCCTGTCCAACTTCATCAAGGACAACACCCCGCAGGTGGCGGGTACCGAAGAAGTGGATACCCAGCCCACGCTGGGTTTTCAGCGCGTGATTCAACGCGCCATCATGCATGTGCAGTCCACCGGTAACGGCAAGAAGGAAGTCACCGGCGCCAATGTGCTGGTCGCCATTTTTGGTGAAAAGGATTCACACGCGGTTTATTACTTACATCAGCAAGGCGTGACCCGTCTGGACGTGGTGAACTTCATTGCCCACGGCATCAAGAAAAGCGACACCCCTGAGCCCACCAAAGGCCCTGAGGCGGCGCCTCAAGAGCAGGAAGAGGGCAGCAGCGGAGAAAAGAACGAGAAAGCGTCGCCGCTGGAGCAGTTCACGCAAAACCTCAACCAGATGGCCAAGGACGGCAAGATTGATCCGCTTATTGGCCGTGAGTACGAGGTGGAGCGCGTGATCCAGATTTTGTGCCGCCGCCGCAAGAACAACCCGCTGCTGGTGGGCGAGGCCGGTGTGGGCAAGACCGCCATTGCAGAAGGTCTGGCCTGGCGCATCACACAAAATGATGTGCCTGAGATCCTGGTTGAGTCTCAGGTTTACTCCTTGGACATGGGCGCCTTGCTGGCCGGCACCAAGTACCGTGGCGATTTTGAGCAACGCCTCAAGGGGGTGCTCAAAGCCTTGAAGGACAAGCCGCACGCCATTTTGTTCATTGACGAAATTCACACGCTCATTGGAGCCGGTGCGGCCTCTGGGGGCACGCTGGATGCTTCCAATCTGCTCAAGCCTGCACTCAGTTCGGGCGCGCTCAAGTGCATCGGCGCCACCACGTTCACGGAGTACCGTGGCATCTTTGAAAAAGACGCTGCGCTGTCACGCCGTTTCCAGAAAGTGGATGTGGTGGAGCCCTCTATCGAACAGACGGTGGACATTCTCAAAGGTCTGAAGTCGCGCTTTGAAGAGCACCACAACGTCAAGTATGCCCAGGCTGCGCTGCAAGCTGCCGCAGAGTTGAGCGCCAAGTACATCAACGACCGTCATCTGCCTGACAAAGCCATTGACGTGATCGACGAGGCGGGTGCCGCTCAGCGCATTCTGCCGCCGTCCAAGCGCAAAAAAACCATCTCCAAGTCGGAGATCGAGGACATCGTCGCCAAGATTGCGCGCATTCCGCCGGCCAATGTCACGCAGGATGATCGCGGCAAACTTCAAACACTGGAACGCGATTTGAAGAACGTGGTGTTTGGACAGGATAAAGCCCTGGAAGCACTGTCTGCGGCCGTCAAGATGGCCCGCTCCGGTCTCGGCAAGGCTGACAAGCCCATTGGTGCGTTCCTCTTCAGCGGTCCCACTGGGGTGGGCAAGACCGAAGCGGCCAAGCAACTGGCCTACATCATGGGCATCGACCTGATCCGCTTTGACATGTCCGAGTACATGGAGCGTCACGCGGTCAGCCGCTTGATTGGCGCGCCCCCCGGCTATGTGGGGTTTGATCAGGGCGGCCTGCTGACCGAGGCCATCACCAAGAAGCCGCATTCGGTGCTGCTGCTCGATGAAATCGAGAAGGCCCACCCGGATGTCTTCAACGTGCTGCTGCAGGTCATGGACCATGGCACGCTGACAGACAACAACGGGCGCAAGTCCGACTTCCGCAACGTGATCATCATCATGACCACCAACGCGGGTGCCGAGACCATGAACAAGGCCACCATCGGCTTCACCAACCCGCGCGAGGCGGGGGATGAAATGGCCGATATCAAGCGCTTGTTCACGCCCGAGTTCCGCAACCGTCTGGATGCCATCGTGAGCTTCAAGGCGCTGGATGAAACCATCATCTTGCGCGTGGTGGACAAGTTCCTGCTCCAACTGGAAAACCAGTTGGCGGAAAAGCGCGTGGACGTGACTTTCTCCGACGCCTTGCGCAAGCATCTGGCCAAGAAAGGCTTTGATCCGCTCATGGGCGCACGCCCCATGCAACGCCTGATCCAGGACACCATTCGCAAGGCCCTGGCGGACGAACTCCTGTTCGGGCGTCTCACCGATGGCGGTCGCCTGAGCGTGGATATCGGTTCTGACGATCAGGTCACGTTGGACATTCAACCCATGCCCAAGAAGGATGGCAAGGCCTCTAAGTCCGAGCCCATCGCTGCGCCTGAGGCTTGAGCCAGGGCGGTCCCGTGGCCGCCCGCTAAAATGACTGCTCTAACCAGTAGAGCAGAAGGGTACGTTGTGGCAGGTCACAGTAAATGGGCCAACATCCAGCACCGCAAGGGGCGTCAGGATGAAAAGCGGGGCAAGGTCTGGACCCGGGTGATCCGGGAAATCATGGTGGCGGCTCGCGCTGGCGGGGGCGACTTGAACGCCAATCCGCGTCTGCGCCTGGCAGTGGACAAGGCCAAGGCGGCCAACATGCCCGCTGACACCATCAAACGAAACATCGACAAGGCCACGGGCAACCTGGAAGGCGTCAACTACGAAGAAATTCGTTACGAAGGTTACGGCGTGGGGGGTGCGGCCATCTTGGTGGACACCATGACTGACAACAAGGTGCGCACCGTGGCCGAGGTGCGTCATGCCTTCAGCAAGCACGGCGGCAACCTGGGCACGGAAGGCTCGGTGGCCTTTCAGTTCAAGCACTGCGGTCAACTTATCTTTGCACCGGGTACCTCAGAGGACCAAGTGATGGAAGTGGCACTGGAAGCCGGCGCTGAGGATGTCATCGCCGATGAAGACGGTGCCATTGAAGTGCTGACTGCACCGGGTGACTTCGAGGTGGTCAAGCAAGCCCTGATCGCGGCTGGACTCACTCCCGAGGTGGCCGACATCACCATGCGTGCAGAAAACACCATTGAACTCAGTGGGGACGACGCTGCCAAGATGCAAAAAATCCTGGATGTGCTGGAAGACCTGGACGATGTCCAGGAGGTCTATCACAACGCCGCACTATGAAGGTTCTGGTCATTGGCAGTGGCGGGCGCGAACACGCCCTGGCCTGGAAACTGTTGCAATCCGAGCGTGTTCTCTCCGTGACGCTGGCGCCTGGCAATGGCGGCACACGACGCAATCCCAAGTTCCATCACATCGATGTGTCTGACCCGCAAGCCCTGTGCGAATGGGCGCTGCAAGCGCGCATCGACCTCACGGTGGTGGGGCCGGAGGCTCCGCTGGCGGCAGGCGTGGTGGACGCGTTCCGTGCCAAGGGTTTGCGGATTTTCGGGCCCACGCAAGCGGCCGCCCAGCTGGAAAGCTCCAAAGCGTTTTCCAAAGCCTTCATGAAGCGCCACAACATTCCCACCGCGGAATATGACACCTTCACCGACCCCGCGTTGGCGCATGCCTATGTGGATCGCATGGGCGCGCCTATCGTGATCAAGGCCGATGGCTTGGCCGCCGGCAAGGGCGTGGTGGTGGCCATGACGCTGGCAGAGGCCCATGAGGCCGTGGACTTCATGTTGGTGGATAACAGCCTGGGTGTGCAACACAACGCGGGCGGCGCCCGGGTGGTGATTGAAGAATTCCTGCAAGGTGAGGAGGCCAGCTTCATCGCCGTGTGTCAGGGAACCACCGCTGTGCCTTTGGCCACCTCGCAAGACCACAAGCGCCTGCAAGATGCGGATCAGGGGCCCAACACCGGTGGCATGGGCGCGTATTCCCCGGCGCCCGTGGTCACGCCTGAGGTGCATGCCCGTGCCATGCGCTACATCATTCTTCCCACGCTGCAAGGCATGGAAAAGGACGGCATACCCTACAGTGGTTTTTTGTATGCAGGTCTGATGATCGATGCACAAG
>VEQI01000231.1 GCA_018883305.1 Limnohabitans sp.
CTTCAAGACCCGCCGATTATGCCTAGCGAGCGCGTGATGCGTCCTCGGGACAACCCTTCTGGGGACAACCCTTGCGCCTGCACAGCCGTGGCAGCCGAGTGGTGAGAGGACTTGCACATCGACCTCGGTTGGGCCTGGCTTGGTGGTGCAGTGCAGTTGTCCAGCGTGCACTCGTACTAATACTCACCTGCCTTTGCTGGAAACTGGGGTACCCTGAAGCCATTCGTCAAATTGAGGAGAACGCGTTGAACAAGCCCCTGTCCGAAGCTGAACTGGCGCTGCGCGATGCTGCACGCGAATATCACCGCAGCCCCACACGCGGCAAGATCTCCATCACGCCCACCAAGCCTTTGTCCAATCAGCGTGACCTCTCCCTGGCTTATTCGCCGGGTGTGGCCTATCCCTGTCTGGATATCCAAGCCGACCCCAATCTGGCGGCCGAGTACACCTCGCGCGGGAATCTGGTGGGCGTCATCACCAATGGAACCGCGGTGCTGGGTCTGGGTGATATTGGCCCACTGGCCGGCAAGCCGGTGATGGAGGGGAAGGGTTGTCTGTTCAAGAAATTCGCTGGCATTGATGTGTTTGACATCGAGCTGGCCGAGCGCGACCCGGACAAACTGGTGGACATCATTGCGGCGCTGGAGCCCACGCTGGGGGGCATCAATCTGGAAGACATCAAGGCCCCCGAGTGCTTCTACATCGAGCGCAAGCTGCGCGAGCGCATGAACATCCCGGTGTTCCATGACGACCAGCACGGCACGGCCATCATCTCTGCGGCGGCCTTGCTCAACGGGTTGGAGCTGGTGGGCAAAACCATCGGCGAGGTGCGTATTGCCGTCTCCGGCGCGGGGGCGGCCGCCATTGCCTGCCTGGACGTGATGGTGGGCCTGGGCGTGAGTCTGCGCAACATCTTTGTCTGTGACTCCAAGGGCGTGGTGTACCAGGGACGTCCAGGCGGTTACGACGAAAGCAAGGCCCGTTATGCGCAGGTCACCGAGCTTCGCACGCTGGCTGATGCGGTGCGTGATGCCGATGTGTTTCTGGGCTGTTCCGCCGCCGGTGTACTCACGGCCGAGATGGTCAAGACCATGGGGCCCAAACCCATCATCCTGGCACTGGCCAACCCAGAGCCGGAAATCCGCCCCGAACTGGCCAAGGCGGTGCGCCCCGATTGCATCATCGCCACCGGCCGCTCTGACTATCCTAACCAGGTCAACAACGTTCTGTGCTTTCCCTACATTTTCCGGGGAGCACTCGATTGCGGAGCCACCAAAATCACCGAGGCCATGAAGCTGGCCTGCGTGAAGGAAATCGCCGAACTGGCCAAAGCCGACATCAGCGAGGAAGTGGCCAGCGCCTACGCGGGCAAGGATTTGTCCTTCGGCCCCGATTACCTCATCCCCACGCCGTTTGACAGCCGTCTCATCCTTCGCATTGCGCCCGCGGTGGCCAAGGCGGCGGCGGCGTCTGGCGTCGCCACCCGACCCATCACCGATTTCGAGGCCTATCACCAAAGCCTCACACGCTTTGTCTATCAGACCGGCATGATCATGCGTCCGGTGTTTCAGGCGGCCAAGTCCTCCTCGCGTCAACGCGTGGTCTATGCCGAGGGTGAGGACGAACGCGTGCTGCGTGCGGCGCAACTGGCCATTGAAGATGGCCTGGCCCAGCCCATCCTGATTGGTCGACCCGCGGTGATTGAGTCACGCATTGCCAAGGCTGGTTTGCGAATGAAGCTGGGCAAGGATGTGACCTGCGTGAACCCTGAAAGTGATGCGCGCTTTCGTCAATACTGGGAGACCTACCATCGTCTGATGGGGCGTCATGGCGTCACGCCGGAAGCCGCCAAGGCAGCGGTGCGTCGCTCCAACACGCTGATTGGCGCGCTGGCACTCCACCTGGGCGATGCAGATGCCTTGCTGTGCGGGGTGGTGGGACAGTTCGATGCCCACCTCAAGCATGTGCGGGACATCGTGGGGACGGCACCCGGTGTGGCGGGGTTGGCCACGTTGAATGTGCTGATGTCGCAAGATCGTACGCTCTTCATTGCCGACACTTATGTGAATGAAGATCCCAGCGCCGAGTTGCTGGCCAGCATTGCTCGCATGGCGGCGGACGAGGTCCTCCGCTTTGGCTTGCCGCCCAAGGTGGCCTTCCTGTCACACAGCAACTACGGCACGTCCTCGCGCGCGTCGGCGCAAAAAATGCGTCACGCCCGCGATCTGTTCAAGCAGATGGCGCCCCATATCGAGTGCGATGGCGAAATGCAGGGTGACGCCGCGCTGTCCGAGTCCATCCGACATGGCAGCCTGATGGACACCACCCTGAGTGGCGAGGCCAATTTGCTGGTTTGCCCCAACCTGGATGCCGCCAACATTCTGTTCAACGTGTTGAAAGTCATGGCCGGTCATGGCGTCACCGTGGGCCCGATTTTGCTGGGAGCGGCCAAGCCCGTGCACGTGCTGACACCATCCTCCACGGTGCGACGCATTGTCAATATGACGGCGCTGGCAGCCGCCGGTGCCGACTACCACTAAGCCTCCAGTAAACCGAGTTGTCTGGCCCGGTTCAGGGCCATGACGCGGTTTCTGACCGCGAGCTTGAGGTAAATCTGCCGCACGTGCTGGTTGGCCGTGTGCACGGAGATGCCCAGATGATGCGCCGCCTGTTTGACCTGTACGCCAGTATTGAGCAATAGCAGGACTTCACGCTCACGCGCAGACAGAGGCGAGGTGATCGTGGCGGAGGGTGGATGCAGCCGACTGAGGTTCATGCTGCAGAATGCTAGTCACGATGAGGTGCATGCAGGCTGAGTAATGCTTACAAAAACTGGAAGCGTTAGGTGAGGCTGCCTGTCCATGCGCCGGCCTGAGTCATCGTTGATCAGGCCACCCTGGCTGGTGAACAAACTGGGCAATGGCCACGCCCAACAGCGACACCAGGGCGCCGATGATCTTCATCCAGGAAAACGTCTCGCCGGTGAACAGCCAGGCCAGCACGCCCGCCACGGGTGGCATCAGGTACATCAGTGGTGCGGTGCGTGCCACACCGCGCACTGCATTCACCCAGCCCCAGGCCAGCCAGCCCAAAAAGGCCGACACCACCACGGCCCAGACGAAGGCCAGCATGAGCAGCGGCGTCAGGTCTGTCCAAGGGATGTTGCTGATTTGCGGTGCGGTGAATAGCAAGATGGGTACCGAGCCAAACAGCGTGGCATAGGCCATCGTGGTGTAGCCGCCCAGGCGTTCAATCAGGGGCTTGGCTGCCACGGTGTAGTAGGAAAACAGTGAAGCCGCAAACAGCAATACCAGATCCCCTCCCGTGGCCTGCCAGCTGCCGCCCAGCAATTTTTCAGAGAGAAAGACCAGCACGCCACAACACGCCACAGCCATGCCCACGATTTGGAATCGACCCAGCCGCTCCAGGTCGTGCAGGCGCAAAATGATCAGCGTGAACAAGGGGCCACAGGCCAGAATGACCGAGCTGGAAAACGCCGTCGACCAGTGCACGCCATAGGTCACCGTGCCCACGTGCAGCGTGTGACCAATGATGCCCAGTTTCGCCAAGTCCCACAGGTCCTGCCGAGTGAGTACCGGCAGTGTCAGCCCATGCCGCCACAACAACAAGGCAATGGCACACAGCGGCATCAACAAATAGCGGCCAAACAAAAAGCCGGTGGGAGAGACGACATGCATGACCAATTTCTGGATGGAGAAATTGGCGCCCCAGACCAGAATCAGTGCCAGCGCCACCCACAGGGCCTGGCGTTGCCGCAGTGACTGCCGGGCGGCGTGTGCCTGTGCCAACGCGTCATCCGACGAGTTGCGCGAGGGTGTCGCAGGCACCTGGTCGGTCATCTCAACTGGCCGTGAACATGCCGTGGGTATTGCATCTCGGTTCAGAGAACACGAAAGCCGTGAGTGCCATCACGCCCAAGTTGCTCGACCAGTCCGAACTCCCAATCCAGATAGCCTTGCATGGCTTCACGCGCGTTGTCCGTGCCTTCATAGGGGCGGCGATAACGGTCGATTCGCTCGCTCAGCACGCGGGTATCACCCGTTTCCATCGGATACCCGGCCGCTTGCCAGGCTTGGGTACCACCGACCAGCCAACTCACGCAGGTGCCTGGCGCCAGACGGGCAAGCAAGGGCGCCACGGCATACCGAGACGCCTGGCCATCGGCACAAGTGACCACCACCCGTGTCGCGTTTGGCAACTGGCCTGCATCCTGATCGAGCCGCGAACGCAGCAGCCAATAAGCCCCGGGGATGTGACCTTTCACGAAGGCCGCACTGGCACCCATGTCAACCACCACCGTGCCAGGTTGTTGCAACCATTCACGCAGGCGTATCGGGGTGGTTCGAACCAGCGGTGCGGATGTGGGTGGCAACAGGACTTCGGGCGCGCCGGATTCTTTCAGGTCGGCGAGGGTCACACCCTCCAGCACACACACCTCCCAGGCCATCTGCGCCAACCAGGACGCACTCATGCACGCGCGCACGCCGTCGTTGTCATAGAGCACGATGCGTGCACCGCGCACGGGTACGGTGTGATCCGTTTCCTGGACCAGTTGCCCGCCCGGCGCGCTGGCGGCGCCCGGCCAGTGACCCTCATGGTATTCCTCCGGGGTGCGCACATCCAGCAGGTGGGTGGTGCGGTCGGATTCGGCCAGCAGGCGAGACAGGGCGTGACGGTCGATGAAGCGGACCCCCGCGCGCTCGGCCACCTCGCGTGCAGAGGTCGCGGCCTGTTGGCGTTGGTGTTCATCCACCGGACCAAAACGGCGTGAGGCGCCACGCTCCAGGGTCTGGTCTGCCAGCGTCCAGCCAATGGTGCCATTGCGCAAGGCCGCGACCGGATTGGGAATCCCCGCATTGATGAGTGACTGCGTGCCAATGATGCTGCGGGTGCGACCGGCGCAGTTGACGATGATTTGCGTCTTGGGGTTGGGCGCCAGGCTGCGCGCGCGCAACACCAGTTCGGCCCCAGGCACACTGATACCGCTGGGAATGCTCATGGTCTGGTATTCGTCGAACCGGCGCGCGTCCAGCACCACCATGTCCGCGCCTTGCTGAATCAGCGCCTGGACCGCCGGGGCTGGCAACGACGGCGTGTGACGAACCGACTCCACCAGCTCACCAAAGGATTTGCTCGGCACGTTCACATCACGGAACACTTCACCGCCCGCGGCCACCCATCCGTCCAGTCCGCCGTCCAGCAAACTGACCTGGCTGTAGCCCAGTGTTTGCAGCAGCCGCGCAGCAGGCTCGGCCAGGCCCTCGCCTTGGTCGTACACCACCACGCGCACATCGCGACGCGGCATGCGACGCCAGGCATCGGCCTGCAGCCGTGCCAGCGGCAGGTTGGCGGCGAACAGTGGGTGGCATTGCGCAAACGGGTCTTCCTCGCGCACGTCCAACAGGGCGATTTCCTCTCGGCGCAACAACACGGCGCGCACGTCAGCCGCTGTGGTGGTGGGCATTGGTGCGGCCAGCGCCTGCACGACGGGGTTGTCCGGTGCGTGCCGGGCTGGGCTATAGCCGGAAATGAAGGGCTTGCGACTGCCTTCGGGGGGGTAGACCCAGCGTTGCACCTGACCAATGTCGGCGCCATAGACGTGAATGCTGATGGATGGGTGATCGTTCAGGGC
>VEQI01000232.1 GCA_018883305.1 Limnohabitans sp.
GGTATGTGCAACGCTACGCACCCATGCTGCGCGTGGCCGTGCCTTATGGTGAGATTGCTTCACGCCAGCTGCGCGTGATTGCGCGCATTGCACGCGAATACGATCAACCGGATGCAGCGCTGTTCCAGCGTGCACAACAAACCCAAGACCAGATCGGCGGCATTCAGGCGCCAGCCCTGGTCAAAGGCGTGGCCCACTTCACCACCCGTCATAACATTCAGTTCAACTGGATTCCCCTGGACAAGAGCGCTGATGTGATGGACCTGCTGGCCACGGTGGACATGCACGGCATTCAAACCAGCGGCAACTGCATTCGAAACATCACCACCGATGAACTGGCTGGGGTGGCCCCCGATGAAGTGGCCGATCCCCGTCCCTTCGCCGAGATCATCCGCCAGTGGAGCACGCTGCACCCCGAATTCGCTTTTTTGCCGCGCAAGTTCAAGATTGCCATCACAGGCGCCAAGGAAGATCGAGCCGCCACTGCCTGGCATGACGTGGGCCTGCATCTGCATCGCAATGCCGAGCATCAGCTGGGCTTTCGCGTGCTGGTGGGTGGAGGCATGGGCCGAACGCCCATCACCGGCACCGTGGTGCGTGAATTCCTGCCCTGGAACCAAATCCTCAACTACCTGGAAGCCGTGGTGCGGGTGTACAACCGGTGGGGACGCCGAGACAACCTGTACAAAGCCCGCATCAAGATTCTGGTCAAGGCCGAGGGCCAGCGGTACGTGGACGAGGTGGAGGCCGAGTACCGCCGCATCCTGGACCAGGACGGCGCACCGCACCGCATCAGTGACGAGGTGCTGGCGCGTCACAGCGCGCATTTCGTCCCGCCGGCACTCACCTGCAACCGCAGCGATGCCGAGGAAAAAGTGGCTCGCATCCTGCGCGCTGCTGCCGAGGACGATGTGGAGTTCGGTCGTTGGCTCCACACCAACGTCTCCGCGCACCAGAACCCGGATTTCCGTGCCGTCACGCTGTCGTTCAAGCGTCTGGGCCAAGCCCCTGGAGACGCCACGGCCGATCAACTCGACACCGCAGCCGATCTGGCCGACCAGTACTCTGCCAGCGAATTGCGCATCACCCATGAACAAAACCTGGTTCTGCCCTGGGTGCGCTGCGACCAACTGCCCGAGCTGTGGCGCGCTGCACGCAAGCTGGGTCTGGCGCGTCCCAACATCGGGCTGGTGTCAGACATCATCGCTTGCCCCGGGGGCGATTATTGCGATCTGGCCAATGCCCGGTCGCTGCCGCTGGCCGCCGCGATCCTGGAGCGCTTTCAGGACCTGGACGAACTCAATGACCTGGGCGAGATTGATCTGCACATCAGCGGTTGCATCAACTCCTGCGGTCATCATCACAGTGGGCATATTGGCATCCTGGGCGTCGACAAGGACGGCAAGGAGTGGTACCAGGTCACCCTGGGTGGCTCGGATGGCTCCACCCTGAGTGGCCCCGCCCGTGCTGGCAAAGTGGTGGGCCCCTCCTTTGCGGCCGCTGAAGTGCTGGGCGTGATCGAGGCCGTCCTCGACACTTACGTGGCCCAGCGTCAAGACCAGGAAACTTTCCAGCAAACGCTCACCCGCGTGGGCTTCGACACTTTCAAGGCTGCGGCCAACCAGGCCCGCCTGCAACCCATTGCGCACGCTTGACATCATGGAACTTCTGCTCGCCTCCCCTAACACCTCGGACGCTTCCGCCGATCCTCAGGTGCTGCGCATCGCCAACGATGTGGATCCCGCCACGTGCTCGCTGCAAGGCGTGACGCGCGTCGAATTGCATTTCCCCAAATTCGCCGATGGCCGCGCCTTCAGCCAGGCCGTGATTCTGCGGCGTCGACTGGGCTTTCAAGGTGACATTCGTGCCACCGGTGATGTGCTGATTGACCAGGTGCAGCAAATGTCACGCACCGGTTTCAGCAGTGCCGAGCTGCGCGCAGACCAATCCCTGGACAAAGCACGCGCCCAGTTGCAGCGCTTTCCCGACTTCTATCAAGGCGACGCCCACCAGGCTCGGCCTCGCTTTGCCCGGACCTGACCATGCGCCCCTCGCCTAAAGCCACCGAACAGCACGCCCGCCCCAGCGCCGACTATGCGGACAAACTGGCGCGCACACGTGCCCTGTTGCGCACCAGTGTGACGGATTTCAGTCCCTTGAAGCAAGCCTCCAGTCTGGGCGCAGAGGATGTGGTGATCACCCATCTGATCAATGCGTTGGCGCTGGATATTCCGGTGTTTGTGCTGGAAACCGGCGCACTGCACAACGAAACACTGGCGCTGCTGGAGCGCACCGAGGCCCATTCGCGCGCGCCCATTGAAGTCTTTCGCCCGGATCACCACGCGGTGATCCACTTTGTGCGTGAGCGCGGCCAGGACGCCATCTACCGCAGCATCGAGGAGCGAAAGACCTGCTGCGACATCCGCAAACTGGAACCCCTCAAGCGCGCCCTACAAGGCCAACGCGCCTGGATCACCGGACTGCGTCGTGAGCAATCCGCCAACCGTGGCGCCGTCGACCTGATTGACAAGAGTGAGTTGACCACGCAGGGGCGCATCAAGCTCAACCCCCTGGCCGACTGGACCTGGGGCGACGTGTGGCACTACATCGCTACCGAAGGCGTGGACTACAACCCGCTGCATGACGAGTTCTTTCCCAGCATCGGCTGTGCGCCCTGCACCCGAGCCATCTCGCTGGGCGAAGACTTCCGCGCCGGCCGCTGGTGGTGGGAAGACGAGGCCGCCAAAGAATGCGGCCTGCACGCCACGCACACCCCTGACAAGACCCCCGAGAAAGCCCCCGCATGAACGCCCGAGTCGACTCCGCCGTGCTGCATCACCTCAGCAGCGCCCACCTCGATGCCCTGGAAGAGGAAACCATCTACATCCTGCGCGAGGTGGCAGCCACCTTCGAACGCCCGGCCCTGCTGTTTTCAGGCGGCAAGGATTCGCTGGTGATGCTCAAGTGCGCGGAGAAAGCTTTCGGTGCGGGCCGTCTGCCTTACCCGCTGCTGATGATCGACACCGGCCACAATTTCCCGGAAGTCACAGAATTCCGCGATTACCGCGCGAAGCAACTGGGCGCCGAGCTCATCGTGCGCAGCGTGGAAGACTCGATGGCCCGTGGCACTGTGCGTCTGGCACATCCCGGTGAATCGCGCAACGTGCACCAGTCGGTCACCTTGCTGGAAGCCATCGAGGAATTCCGCTTTGATGCTCTGATTGGCGGCGCCCGTCGTGACGAGGAAAAAGCGCGCGCCAAGGAACGCATCTTCTCGCACCGCGACAGTTTTGGCCAATGGCAACCCAAGGCACAACGACCCGAGCTATGGTCCTTGTTCAACACGCGCCATCACCCGGGTGAGCATTTCCGCGTGTTCCCCATTTCCAACTGGACCGAGCTGGACGTGTGGCAATACATCGCCCGCGAACAGGTGGAACTGCCTTCCATTTACTACGCCCATCAGCGCCAGGTGATCGAGCGTCGAGGTTTGCTGGTGCCGGTGACCGAACTCACGCCCCCACGTGAGAATGAGCAGATTGTCACCCGTGAGGTGCGCTTCAGAACTGTGGGAGACATCACTTGCACCTGCCCGGTGCCCAGTAGCGCCGCCACCCCTGAAGCCATCGTGATTGAAACGCTGGCCGCCGAAGTCTCCGAGCGTGGCGCCACCCGCATGGATGACCAGACCTCGGAAGCCTCCATGGAAAAACGCAAAAAGGACGGGTACTTCTGATGTCCACCCTCGAACAACTTCTCACCCCCGCGCAGACTGCACCAGCCTTGCGTTTCATCACCTGTGGCTCAGTGGATGACGGCAAGAGCACCCTGATTGGCCGCCTGCTGGTGGACACCAAGGCGGTGTTGCAAGACCACCTGGCAGGTGTTCAACGCCAGGGCCAGACCGATCTGGCCTTGCTGACCGATGGCCTGAGTGCCGAACGCGAACAAGGCATCACCATCGACGTGGCCTACCGTTATTTCTCCACCGAGCAACGCAAATTCATCATCGGTGATGCGCCCGGCCATGAGCAGTACACACGCAACATGGTGACCGCCGCCTCCAGCGCCGATGCCGCCGTGGTGCTGGTGGATGCCACCAAATTGCCCTGGCAGCAAGCGGGCCTGGCACTGTTGCCGCAGACACGTCGCCATGCCCTGCTGACGCACCTGTTACGCGTGCCATCCATCGTGTTTGCCATCAATAAACTGGATGCGGTGGAAGACCCTGCCTTGGCTTTCCAGCACATCAGGCAATCACTGCAATTGTTTGCGCAAACCGCAGGCATCCAGACCCATGCCATCGTGCCGGTGTCGGCCCTCAAGGGTTGGAATGTGGTGGAGCGTCAACCGGACTGGTGCGGCTACCAGGGCCCCAGTCTGCTGGAGTTGCTGGAGCGCTTGCCCACCACGCCCAGCGACGATGCCCAGGTCATGACTTTTCCGGTGCAGTGGGTGGAAAAATTTCACGACGGCGCGCAAACGCACGAGGGCCGACGCGTGTTCTGGGGCCGTGTGGCCTCGGGCACGCTCAAGCCGGGTCAAGCCGTGCGTGTGTTTCCCAGCGGTCAAACAGCCATCGTCTCACGCGTCATGACCGCCACGCGCGAGCACCGCGACGAACTCAGCGGTCACAGCGGCGGTGTGGTGCTGGACCGCGAGGTCGATGTCTCACGCGGCGACTGGCTGGTGACTGAAGACAGTGGCCTGGAAGGCCAACGCGAGTTGCAAGTCACCCTGGCCTGGATGGATGATCAGCCGCTGGTAGCCGGACGTGTCTATTGGGCCTTGCAGGGTCATCGCTGGGTCAAGGCTCGTGTGAAGGCCGTCGTGCACCAGCTCGACATCCACACCTTGGCTGAACAAGACGCCCAACAACTGGAGGCCAATGCCATCGGCCATGTCACCCTGAGCCTGCAAGAGCCTTTGCTGACCCGTCCCTACCTGGAATCCCGGGTCCTGGGCGCCCTGGTCCTGGTGGACACGGCGTCACACGCTACCGCAGGCGCAGCCCTGGTTCGCGCCTGAAATCCACACGTGGCGGCCGGACAATCCGGCAGCCCCAGGGTCATCCCGTAAAATGTCGGACTTGCCCTGATTAAACGCCTCACCACATCATGACTCACGTTGTCACCGAAGCCTGTATCCGCTGCAAATACACCGATTGTGTGGACGTTTGTCCGGTGGACTGCTTCCGCGAGGGCCCCAACTTTCTCACCATCGATCCGGACGAATGCATCGACTGCGCCGTCTGCATCCCTGAGTGCCCGGTGAATGCCATCTATGCCGAAGAAGACGTTCCGCAAGACCAGCGTCACATGACCGCGCTCAACGCAGAACTGGCCCAGCTGGGCTGGCCCAGCATCACCAAGCGCAAGGCTCCGCTGCCCGACGCAGACGCCTGGAAAGACAAGACCGGCAAACTGTCGGAACTGCAGCGCTGAAGCGCCGCCTTGTGCCGTGATCCAGACCGATGCCCTGATCATCGGCGCCGGCCCGGTCGGGTTGTTTCAAGTCTTTGAGCTCGGCCTGCTGGCGTTGCGAGCGCATGTCGTGGATGTGTTGCCGTATGTGGGCGGCCAATGCATCGAGTTGTATGCCGACAAACCCATTTACGACATCCCCGGCTTGCCCCGCTGCACCGGTCGTGAAC
>VEQI01000233.1 GCA_018883305.1 Limnohabitans sp.
GTCCAGGGTCCGTTGTTGTTCATGCGTTCGAGGGCACTGAGCAAACTCACGTCGTCAGCCAGCGTGGTGGACTCGGCCGCCAGCCCTCTTAAATAGCCGCGCTGTCCCACGGTGAACACGGCCATGGGCCGTGCCAGGCTGGTCCGGTACACCAGATTCGCCGAGCCGGCGGAAGAAAAATCACCTTCCGAAGCAAAATAAGGACCCTTGCGATAGTCCACCCGGCTCACCAATTCGGGGATCAGCACATTCAGGTCGGTGTACCCTTGCCCGTGCGCATGCGTGGGCATGTTGAGGGGAACACCATTGAGCGTGGTGGCGAAGTCCGTCCCGTGGTCCAGGTTCATGCCACGCAGGAAGTATTGGTTGGCCTTCCCATCGCCCGAATGCTGAGTGACCACCATGCCGGGGATGTATTCCAACACGTCGGCCGGGCGCAGCAATGCCCGGTCTTTGAGCAATTCGGGCCCCACCACGCCCTGACTGGCCGCATCGCTGGTGCCCATGGCATTGTCATAGTGCCCGGTGACCATGACCGGCGCCAACTCATGCGCTGCCACATGCGAGAACATCGCCATCAGTACCAGGCCAACCTTCACCCGTGGCGTGAAAACATACATACAACAAAACAAGCAGTTCACATGCCCGCGAGCCCTCGCCCAAGCAGACTGATCGCCAGTCCCAGAATGCCACATCCCACGATGACCTGAATCACTGAACGCTTGAACCGAAACAAGGCCACGGCAGCGCCGAGGGCAATGGCACCCGCCACCCAGTCCAGACGCCCCGTGATGCCGTGGGGCCACAACACGTGATAGCCAAAGAACAAGGCCAAATTGAGGATCACGCCCACAACCGCTGCCGTGATGGCAGTCAACGGCGCGGTGAACTTCAGATCATTGTGGGTGGACTCCACCAACGGTCCGCCCGCCAGAATGAAAATGAATGAAGGCAGAAACGTGAACCAGGTGACCAGCGTGGCCGCCACCGCTCCCGCCAGAAACAGACTCTCGGGTCCGAACAAGGCTTTGACATAGCCCCCCACGAAACCGACAAAAGCCACCACCATGATCAAGGGCCCCGGCGTGGTTTCACCCAATGCCAGGCCATCCATCATTTGCGTTGGGCTGAGCCAGCCGTGGTGGGTCACGGCGCCCTGATACACGTACGGCAACACGGCATAAGCACCGCCAAAGGTCAGCAGGGCCGCCTTGGTGAAGAACCAACCCATTTGTGTGAGCGCATGGTCCCACCCCAGCGAGAGGGTCAACAGGGCCATGGGGACAGCCCACAGTCCGGCGCCCACCAACAAGACCGTCATCAGACGAGGCCAGGTGAAACGGGCATGGACCGGTGTTGGCGTGTCATCATCGATGATGGCCGGGCCTTGCGTGGCATGCTTGGCGCCATGACCAGCCCCGGCCTTGAACGCGTGCGGCGCCACGCGCCCCCAGACAAACCCCGTCAGTGCGGCCATCAGCACGATCACTGGAAACGGCACATCCAGCGCAAAGATGGCCAGGAATGAGGCCACGGCAATGGCCCACAACCCTGCGCCCTTCAGCGCGCGCGAACCAATGCGATGCGCCGCCTGCACCACAATGGCCGTCACCGCTGGCTTGATGCCGTAAAACACACCGGCCACCACCGGCAAGTCTCCCCAGGCCATGTAGATCCAGGACAGCGCGATCAGAATGAACAGCGAAGGCAGCACAAACAAGGCGCCCGCCACCACGCCCCCCCAGGACTTGTGCATCAGCCAACCGATGTAGGTGGCCAGCTGCTGAGCTTCCGGGCCAGGCAGCACCATGCAGTAATTCAGGGCGTGAAGAAAACGTTTCTCGGAAATCCAGCGTCGGCGCTCCACCAGCTCGGCATGCATGAGCGCAATTTGTCCGGCGGGGCCACCAAAACTCACCCATCCAAGCTTGAACCAGAAAGCCAAGGCTTCCGAAAAGCCAACGGAGGAGGGACGGTGGGGAGAGGCATCAGCAGAGGTGGTCATTGCTGCTCATTGTGGCAGCTCCTCACCGCTTGCGCTAAAGCCGGGACTTTCACGCGGACCGTCAAGGCTCAGGACGCCGCTGCAGCACATCCCGTTGTGGACGCTCGCCCGTGGCCTTGCCGGTGATGGGCGGCTTGGGCAATCGGTTGTCACCCGACTCGATCACAAAGTGATGATCCAGAGAGTACCAGGGGCCTTGCACGTCCGCAGACGGTGCGGGCTCCTCGTTGTGCAGCACATACTGGCCGATCAGGGCCTGCGTGACGCCAAACTGAACGTCGGTATGCAGGTAGGGATCATCGCTGGAGTACACCTGGGAAAACTGGGTCTTGTAGCCCGGCTTGTTGATCATGAAGTGAATATGCGCAGGCCGCATGTTGTGACGACCTTGGGCACGCAGCAAAGCCCCCACCGGGCCAGACAACGGAATGGGATAAGGCCCGGGCTTGATGCTGCGAAACGAGATGTGTCCCTTGGCATCGGTGGTGAGCTTGCCACGCAGATTCATGTCGGCCTGCTCGGGGTCCTGGTTTTCGTAATACCCTTCACCAGAGCTGTGCCACACATCCACTTCTGCGCCCTCGACAGGACGGCCACTGGCATCACGCACCCAGGCATTCACAAAGATGGGCATCCCTGTCATGGGCGAGCGCACGATGGAGCCGCCGTTGTCCACGCGCGGCGAATTCTGGCGCCAGAACGGCCCCATCAGGTTGGCGGTGGTTTCCGTCTGACCATGCTGCCCGTTATTGAGCAGACACACCAGCGAGGAGATACCCAGCGAACCACATATCAGCACCACCTCGTTGTGCGATGGCGTGGTGAGCTGCCCCAGTTTGGCCACGAAGGCGCAGGCCTGGTGAAACTCGGCCTCGGTCAGACGCGCATCACGCACAAAGCCATGCAGGTGCTGGATGGCGGCACGCATGATCTCCTTGAAACGCGCATCGGGGGATCGTTCCAGCTCTGCCAGCACGGCGGTGGTGACGTCTTCTTGGGTGCGAATGATCATGAATGGAACTCCGGGAGCAACGCGGTCATGCCATCATGATCCGAGTCAGTTCA
Organism: Limnohabitans sp.; assembly: GCA_018883305.1. Taxonomy (GTDB): domain Bacteria; phylum Pseudomonadota; class Gammaproteobacteria; order Burkholderiales; family Burkholderiaceae_C; genus Limnohabitans. Next base: position 3,071 of record VEQI01000233.1, read on the forward strand.
CGCACAGCCTGCACCTGCAGGGACAGCGCCATGGACGGGTAAACAGGTCGCTGGCGTCGGGTCACCTGTTCAGGCAGACAAGGCAGATGCACGAAACCACTGCATCGTCCAGGTTGCGCCCATCCATGTTGCAAGGTGTAGAACACCTGATTGCAGACAAAGGTGCCGGCCGTGTTGGAAATGGAAGCCGGTATCTGCAGGCTGTGCAGATGTTGCACCATTCGAGTCAGCGGCAAACTGCTGAAGTAAGCGGCAGGGCCGTTCGCCACGACCGGCGTTTCCTGAGGCTGTGCGCCTGCGTTATCAGGAATGCGGGCTTGCATGACGTTGATAGCGACACGCTCAGGGGTGACCTCGCTGCGGCCCTCGGCTTGTCCCAGGCACAACACCGCCTGAGGTGTGTGCGCTTGCAAAGCGTCTTGCAAGGCTTGCGGGGCTGTCGCAAAGACACAAGGCAGTTGCACGCTGCAAATGCGCGCATCGCCCCATTGCTCGCCGTCCAAGGCACGCGCCACCTCCCAGGAGGGATTGACGCTATCGCCGTCAAATGGCTCAAAGCCGGTGAGGAGCAAGGTTCTCATGGCCCCGATCAATAGCGGTTGATGTCGTCGTGGTGCGCTTGCTGATCTGCTGGCCGCGCAAACAAGCGCCGAAACACCAGGAAGGCGATGGTGGAACAGACGGCAAAGATCAGCAAATCACGGTTGAGATTCCAGTCCCCCGAGAGCCATTGAATGGCCGCCACCACCAGGGCACCCAAGCCCATGCCCAGAAACAAAAACGCACTGAGAAGCAACTCCATCAGCCCCAGGCCAATGGCAATCAGCAAGGTCACCTGATACGCGTCCATGCTCAGTCCTTGCCGGACCAGCGTTGCGCCAACTGGCCCAATGAACCGCCCAAGCTGCTGACCACATCGGTGGGCAGCAGCACGATCTTGGCATTGTTGCCCTTGGCCAGGTCCTGAACGGCCTGCGCTTGAATTTTCTTGATCTCGAACTCGACAGCACTGGCACCACCCGCTGCAATGGCCTGAGACACCGCCTTCACGGAATAAGCCTCGGCATCGGCGCGGATTTTCATGGCTTCTGCCTGCTTGTGGGCCGCGTAAAGCTGTGCGTCGGCGTCCAGTTCGGTGGCCTGCTTCTTGCCTTCCGCCTCCCGCACCAGGGCGCGGCGATTGCGCTCGGCGTTGAGTTGAAGCTGCATGGCCTGCTTGGTTTCCGGATCGACATCCACCTCCAGAATTTCCACTCGGGTCAGCAGAATGCCCCACTCCTCGGAGACGATGCGCAGATCTTGCTCGATCTCGTCAGAGAGCTGGCGTCGGTTGGATTGCACGCCATCCAGATCGGTCTTGCCGATGACGCTGCGCACGGTGCCGTTGACGATGGTCATGATGGCATCGTCCACATTGGCAATGCGGTACATGGTCTTGGACGCATCCACGATGCGGTACAGAACCGCCAACGACACCGAAATGGTGACGTTGTCCAGCGTGATGGCATTGATGGGCCTGGGTGGCAATTGGCGCTCTTGAATCGGCACTTTGTAGCGCACCGATTCAAAGAACGGGATCAGCAAGTGCAAGCCCGCCTCCAGCTTGCGATTGAACTTGCCCAGCCGCTCCACCAGCCAGTTCTCCGATTGCGGAACGATGTTGATACCCAGCTTGAGGGTGACCAGCACCAACACCACCAACATGATGAACACGACGTTTGAAAAACCCCAACCATCCATGAGAGACCTCCCAGCAATCGCGCACCCTTGTGCGCCATGCTGGCATCCTACCCGCTTCTATGGGCCTTAGTGAAACAACTTGGGGGAGGACAAGACCCCGTAGCCACTGCCACTGCCCGAGGCTGCCGCCGGGTTGCAGCGATTGCCCATCTGCACCTCGACATATTTGCCGGACGACCCCACGGCGCGCAGGATGTGCACGCAGGCAAAAGCCTGGATCGGGTTGAGCGCGTTAGGCACATATTGATTGGCCACCACGGGTACCAACGCCCATTCACAGGTCTTGCTGCCGGCTGCACTGCAGTCGTTGGCCGTGGTGTACAGGCTGTTGGCGGTGCCGGGCTTGACCCAGACCGAATCGCCAATGGACAGCACATGGGTGTTCAGGGTGGCCACCAGCGAGCGGATGACGTCCGTGCTGTTGCCAGACGTGGTGGCCAGGTCCAAGGAGGACCAATCACCGCTGTTACACGTCCCGAAGGAGAGTGGAATTTTGAACACGTAAGGTTGGCGCGTCAAAGGATCGAGTGCCGGGCCAGGCGGGTCCGCGCTGGCGTTCCAGTAGCGATCAAACAAGCACTGGCTGACCACCATGGGAAACACATACCCCGGGGCAATGGACGAGGGCGAGGTCCGTCCGGCCACTGCGGAGGCGGTGGCCGACAGGGCGTCGATGCCCCAATATCTGGCAAAGACGGTCATCAGGCCGCCGCCGTTCTCGCCGTTGGCCTTGGTGATCGAGACCCGAACCGCGGGCGCATCACTTGATCCCGAGGAAGGCAAGTGAAGTGACTGCGTGGTATTGCCATTGGTGATGGTCCAAT
>VEQI01000234.1 GCA_018883305.1 Limnohabitans sp.
TCATGCTGAAGCTGGGTGCCTACGGTTTCCTGCGTTTCTCCATGCCCATCACCCCGGACGCCACGCACGAATGGGCCGGCTTTGTGCTGACGCTGTCGCTCATTGCCGTGATCTATGTGGGTCTGGTGGCCATGGTGCAGCAGGACATGAAAAAGCTGGTGGCGTATTCGTCCGTGGCGCACATGGGCTTCGTCACCCTGGGCTTCTTCATCTTCAATGACCTCGGCGTGTCCGGTGGCCTGGTGCAGATGATTGCGCACGGCTTTGTCTCGGGCGCGATGTTCCTGTGCATCGGCGTGCTCTACGACCGCGTGCACTCGCGTGAAATTGCCAGCTACGGTGGCGTGGTCAACACCATGCCCAAGTTCTCGGCCTTTGCACTCCTGTTTGCCATGGCCAACTGCGGCTTGCCGGGCACCGCGGGTTTCGTGGGCGAGTGGATGGTGATTCTGGGCGCCGTGCAGGTCAACTTCTGGCTGGGCCTGGCTGCTGCAACGGCACTGATCTTCGGTGCCGCCTATACCCTGTGGATGGTCAAAAGGGTGTACCTGGGGCCGGTCACCAACGATGACGTGCGCAACCTGGACGACATCAACAACCGTGAATTCCTGATGCTGACGCTGTTGGCGCTGGCTGTGCTGGCCATGGGCCTCTATCCGAAACCCTTCACCGATGTGATGGATGCTTCGGTGGTGGAGCTGCTCAAGCATGTGGCCCAATCCAAGCTGCCGAACTGAGAGCGGAGAACAACAAGATGGATAACCTGAACTGGGTCGTGCTGTACCCCGAAATCATTCTGCTGACGATGACCTGCGTCATCGCGCTCTTTGACCTGGGTGTGAACAGCCCGCGTCGCACTGGCACCTATGTGCTGTCGCTCATCACCCTGGCCGGTGTGGCTTTGATTGAAGCCTTGTACGCAGGTGCCGGTGGCACGGTCTACGCCTTTGACAACATGGTGGTCTCGGACGCCATGGGCAACTGGCTCAAGTGCTTTGCCACCATCGCCATGATGGCGACCTTCGTCTATGGTCGCCCCTATGCGGCTGACCGCGACATGATGCGCGGTGGCGAGCTGTTCATCCTGGGCTTGTTTGCGTTGCTGGGCATGTTCATCATGATCTCGGGCAACAACTTCCTGGTGCTGTACCTCGGCCTGGAACTGCTGACCCTGTCCAGCTACGCGCTGGTGGCACTGCGTCGTGACCACGGCGTGGCCACCGAAGCTGCCATGAAGTACTTTGTGTTGGGCGCCATGGCCAGCGGCTTCCTGCTGTACGGCTTGTCCATGTTGTACGGTGCCACGGGCTCGCTCGACATCGGTACCGTGTTCAAGGTGATTGCCTCGGGACAAGTGAAACATCAGGTGCTGGTGCTGGGCCTGGTGTTCGTGGTGTGCGGTCTGGCGTTCAAGCTGGGTGTGGTGCCTTTCCATATGTGGATTCCCGATGTGTACCAGGGTGCACCCACGGCGGTGACGCTGATGATCGGCGGCGCGCCCAAGCTGGCTGCGTTTGCCATGACGATGCGCTTGCTGGTGGATGGTCTGTTGCCCCTGGCGATGGACTGGCAACAGATGCTGATGGTGCTGGCGGTGGCCTCGCTGCTGGGGGGCAACCTGGCTGCCATCGCACAGACCAATCTGAAACGCATGTTGGCCTTCTCGACCATTGCACAAATGGGTTTTGTGTTGATCGGCCTTCTGTCTGGCGTGGTTCAGGGCAGCACGGTGTCCGCCGCCAATGCGTACAGCTCGGCCATGTTCTATGTCGTGACGTATGTGCTGACCACGCTGGCCTCGTTTGGCGTGATTCTGCTGCTGGCGCGTGAAGGTTTCGAGAGTGAAGAAATTGCCGATCTGGCCGGCTTGAACCAGCGCAGCCCGCTGTACGCCGGTGTCATGGCTGTGTGTCTGTTCTCGCTGGCCGGCATTCCGCCGCTGGTAGGCTTTTATGCCAAGCTGTCCGTGCTGCAAGCACTGATCGCATCGGGCCAAGCAGGTGGTTTGCCGTTGGCCGTTTTCGCGGTCATCATGTCGCTGATTGGCGCCTTCTACTACCTGCGCGTCATCAAGGTCATGTACTTTGACGCACCGCTCACCGCCACCACCGTGTCTGCGGGTGCCGATGTGCGTGTGGTGCTGTCGCTCAACGGCGCGCTCATCCTCGTGCTGGGCTTGTTGCCCGGCGGCTTGATGGCGCTGTGTGCCCAGGCCATCATCAAGTCCCTGGGCGCTTGAGCCCACGCGTCGTCTCTGTCATGGATGACGACGCGCTGATCGAGCGCCGACTCGACAGCACCGAGCTGCTCAAGGGGCATTTCCTCCACGCTTTTCGTGACACGGTCGCGCTGCCCGACGGCAGCTCGGCCACGCGCGAATATGTGATCCATCCAGGGGCAGTGATGATCATTCCTCTGCTGGACAACGGCGAGGTGGTGCTGGAGCGGCAGTACCGCTATCCGGTGCAGCAAGTGATGATCGAGTTGCCGGCGGGCAAGATCGATCCGGGCGAGGACATCCTGGCCTGCGCCAAGCGCGAATTGCAAGAAGAGACGGGTTACACCGCACGCGAATGGGCGAGAGCTGGCGTGCTGCATCCGGTCATCAGCTACTCCACCGAATTCATCGAGGTATGGTTTGCACGCGGCTTGACGGCGGGCGCTTCGCGTCTGGATGAGGGCGAGTTTCTGGAAGTGTTCAGCGCCAAACCCGAACAGCTGCTGCGTTGGTGTTTTGAAGGGCGCGTGACCGATGCCAAGACCTTGACCGGTGCGCTGTGGCTACAAAACGTGCTGGCAGGCCATTGGCCTTTGACGTGGCGGGGCTGACACGCCTGCGTCATAATTTGAACCATGAAGGTACTTAACCTGCAATGCGCGCACCAGCACGATTTTGAAGGCTGGTTTGGCTCGGAAGACGATTTCCAGAGCCAGCTCGCGCGTGGGCTGGTGGAATGTCCGTTGTGCGGGGACCGTCAGATCACCAAGCAGTTGTCAGCACCGCGTTTGAATTTGTCCACGTCGCGTGGAGAGCGTGAGGTGGCGGCGCCCAAGACCGAAGTGGCGGCGCCACCGGCAGCACCAACGGCCACGGCTGCGCAAGACGTCACCTCCATGTCGCTGGCGCAAGTCCAGGCGGCCTGGCTACAAGCGGTGCATCATGTCATGGCCAACACCGAGGATGTGGGATCGCGCTTCGCGGAAGAAGCTCGCAAGATGCACTACGGGGAAAGCGAAGAACGCGGCATCCGAGGCCAGGCCACGCCGGAGCAGACGCGGGATTTGTTGGAAGAAGGCATCTCTGTCCTCCCTCTTCCCATCCCCGACGCCTTGAAAGGGCCCGTGCAGTAAGCCGTTGCCCACCGGAAATCAACCACTTATCCACAGACTTATCCGGTGACGCAGCACACATAAAACCGTAGCATGGCATCTTTCAAGGAACACCATGTCAGCGGTCATGCCCAGCTTCGAGGAAGATACGTTTCACGATCAACAGGTCGCCCAGTTGCGCATTCCGCCGCACTCGTTGGAAGCCGAATCCAGTGTGTTGGGCGGGCTGCTGCTGGACAACAGTGCCTGGGACCGCGTGGGTGACCTGGTCACTGACTCCGACTTTTACCGGTACGAACACCGGTTGGTGTTTTCCGCCATCGCTTCCCTCATCAACAGCAGCCGTCCGGCGGACGTGATCACGGTGTTTGAACACCTGCAAAGCCTGGGCAAGGCGGATGAAGTGGGTGGGCTGGCGTATCTGAATTCGTTGGCGCAATACGTGCCCAGCGCCAGCAACATCCGGCGCTACGGCGAGATCGTGCGTGAGCGCGCCATCTTGCGCAAGCTGGTCACCGCCAGTGACGAAATTGCCACCACGGCCTTCAGTCCGAAAGGCCGTCCTGTGGCACAGATCCTGGACGAGGCCGAGCAAAAAATCTTCCACATCGGGGAAGAGGGCTCCCGCATGAAGCAAGGCTTCCAGTCGATGAACTCGCTGGTGGTGGACTTGCTGGATCGTGTGGAGGAGATGTCGCAGAACCCGAATGACATCACCGGCGTGCCCACCGGCTTTTACGATTTCGACCGCATGACCTCCGGCATGCAACCTGGTGACCTGATTGTGCTGGCCGCACGACCCTCCATGGGGAAAACCGCGCTGGCCATCAACATCGCGGAGAACGTGGCGGTGCAAGAGGGCTTGCCGGTGGCCGTGTTTTCCATGGAAATGGGTGCCTCCCAGCTGGCCGTGCGTATCGTGGGCTCCATCGGCCGCATTGACCAGGGGCATTTGCGCACCGGCAAGCTGAGTGACGATGAGTGGCCGCGCCTGACCGAGGCCATTGAGAAGCTGCGCAATGTGTCGCTGCACATCGATGAAACACCGGGCCTCACGCCCAGCGAGTTGCGCGCCAACGCGCGTCGCCTTTCGCGTCAGTGCGGCAAGCTGGGCTTGATCGTGGTGGACTACCTGCAGCTGATGACCGGCAGCTCCAGCGATGGTGGCGACAACCGCGCCACCGAGCTGGGCGAAATTTCCCGAGGCCTCAAGATGTTGGCCAAGGAGCTGCAGTGCCCGGTGATTGCACTCTCTCAGCTCAACCGGAGCGTGGAGCAACGCACCGACAAGCGTCCCATGATGAGCGACCTGCGTGAATCTGGCGCTATCGAGCAGGATGCCGATGTCATCATGTTCATTTACCGTGATGACTACTACAACAAGGACAGCAAAGAGCCGGGCGTGGCCGAGGTCATCATCGGCAAGCAACGTAACGGCCCCACGGGCACCGTGAAGCTGGCCTTCCTCAAGCCGATCACCAAGTTCGAGTCTCTGGCCTCGGGTGGCGCAGACTATTGACGCTTCTTACAGTGCTTCGCTGGCAAAGTCAGCCAGGCGTGAACGCTCGCCACGCGCCAGCATGATGTGGCCGCCGTGCGGCCAGCCCTTGAACTTGTCCACCGCAAACGTCAGACCCGATGAGCCTTCGGTGAGGTAGGGCGTATCAATCTGCGCCAGGTTGCCCATGCAGATGATCTTGGTACCCGGACCCGCACGGGTGATGAGTGTCTTCATCTGCTTGGGTGTGAGGTTTTGCGCCTCGTCGATGACGACATACTTGTTCATGAAGGTGCGTCCGCGCATGAAGTTCATGCTCTTGATCTTGATGCGGCTGCGGATCAGCTCATTGGTGGCGGCGCGCCCCCATTCACCAGCGCTGGTCTCGGTCTTGGCCAGCACTTCCAGGTTGTCATCCAGGGCGCCCATCCAGGGTCCCATTTTTTCTTCTTCCGTGCCGGGCAGAAAACCGATGTCCTCACCCACGCTCACGGTGGCGCGGGTCATGATGATTTCGGTGTAGCGCCGTTCGTCTAGCACCTGCGTGAGACCGGCGGCCAGGGCCAGCAGTGTCTTGCCGGTGCCAGCCGTTCCCGCCAGGGTGACAAAGTCGATCTCCGGATCCATCAGCAGGTTGAGGGCGAAATTTTGTTCGCGATTGCGCGCGGTGACACCCCAGACGGCGTTCTTGAGGTGATTGAACTCTTTCAAGGTTTTGAGCAGCGCCGTCTTGCCACGGATTTCCGTGACGCGCGCGTATAAGCTGGGCTCGCCCGGGGCCTCAAAGTACACAAACTGGTTG
>VEQI01000006.1 GCA_018883305.1 Limnohabitans sp.
GGTCTGCACCACGCCATCGGCCACCACCAGCACGCTGGCCGTATCGCCTGCTGTCTGGCGCAAGGCGCTCAACGGCAAGGCCAGGGCCTGGTCGCGACGACCCGTCTCGACCTCAACCGACAGCGTCATGTCCTCGCGCAGGAACGCCGGCGCCTCCTGCAGCAGCGTGAACTTGACCTCGATGGCACCACGCTGTGCGTCCACCAGCGGCGCAATGCTCAGCACCCGGGCCGCGAAACGTTGCTGCGCGAAGGCATCGGCCACCACGCTGGCGCTCTGCCCGACCTGGAGCTGGTCGAGAAAGCGTTCATCCACCTGGGCCACCAGCTGGGTGGGGCCGGCCAACGCCAGCGTCAACAAGGCCTTGCCCGGCTGCACGATCTGGCCTGGTTCCACCATGCGGGCCAGCACGCGCGCCTCGGCCGGCGCCTCGATGCGCGCCTGCTCCAGCCGCGCGCGGGCCGCCGTCACCGCGGCGCGTGCCGCGCCCTGCTGCGCCACGGCCACGTCGAGCGCGCGGCGCGCCTCGTCCAGTTGCGCCGCGCTGTAGAAGTTCTGTTTCACCAGCTGCTCAGCCCGCTGCAGAGTGGCACGCGCCGCCTGCAGCGTGGCATCGGCCTGGCGCTCGCTCGCCACGGCCTGTGCCAAGGCGGCCTGCAGCTCGTCGGTTTCCAGCCGCACCAGCACCTCGCCGCGCTGCACCTGCGCGCCCTCGCGCACCGTCACCTGCGCCACCCGGCCCGTGACCGTACTGCCGACGTCGACGCGCGACAACGTGGCCACACGGGCGGAGAACTGCAGTGTGCGCACCAACTCCGCCGGCTGCACGACAAGCACCTGGGCCTTGGGCGCGCGCAGCGCCAGCGCGCTCACCCCGACCACGGCGAGTACCAGCACCACCGCCAACACGATCCAGCGGGTCTTGCCAGTAGGAAGTCTGATCATCTCCGTCGCTCCATCACCGGTTCGATGACGCACAAAACGAGTCAACCGGGAAACGCCGTGGAACCGGCTTCGCCGGTCCACTGGCGTTGCCCCCTGCAAGGGGGGTGGCGAAGCGACACGAAGTGCGCGAAGCTTGGGGGTGTCCCATATCTCAAGCCTCGAACAGGCCGCCTTCGGTTTTGGGCGGAGAAACCCCCAGATGGCGGTAGGCCGCCAAGGTGGCGATGCGCCCGCGCGGCGTGCGCTGCAGAAAGCCCTGCTGGATCAGGTAGGGCTCGATCACGTCCTCGATGGTGTCGCGCTCTTCGCCGATGCTGGCGGCGATGTTGTCCAGCCCGACCGGGCCGCCGTCGAAGCGGTGGATCACGGCTTCCAGCAACTTGCGGTCCATGAGATCAAAGCCCTGCGGGTCGACATCGAGCATGGCCAGCGCCCTCTGCGCAATGTCTTTCGTGATGCGGCCGCTGCCCTTGACCTCGGCGTAGTCGCGCACGCGGCGCAGCAGGCGGTTGGCGATGCGCGGCGTGCCGCGCGAGCGGCGCGCGATCTCGAACGCGCCCTCGGCGTCGATGGGCGCCTTGAGCAGGCCGCTGCTGCGGGTGACGATGCGCGCGAGTTCTTGCGGTGTGTAGAACTCCAGCCGCGAGACGATGCCAAAGCGGTCGCGCAGCGGGTTGGTCAGCATGCCCGCGCGCGTGGTGGCGCCCACCAGCGTGAAGGGCTGCAAGTCCAGCTTGATGCTGCGCGCCGCCGGCCCCTCGCCAATCATGATGTCGATCTGGTAGTCCTCCAGCGCGGGGTACAAAATTTCTTCCACCACCGGCGAGAGACGATGAATCTCGTCAATGAACAGCACATCGTTTTTTTCCAGCCCGGTGAGCAGCGCCGCCAGGTCCTTGGGCTTTTCCAGCACAGGGCCGCTGGTTTGCCGCAGGTTAACCCCCAGCTCATGAGCAATGATGTGGCTCAGCGTGGTCTTGCCCAGACCGGGGGGACCAAACAGCAGCACGTGGTCCAGCGCCTCGCCTCGACGGCGCGCCGCACCGATGAAGATGTCCAGCTGCTCGCGCACCTTAGCCTGTCCGACATAGTCGGTGAGCTGCTTGGGTCGCAAGGCGCGTTCCAGCGCGTCCTCTGCCGGGGTGGCGGCGCGTGGCGAGACCACGCGTGGAGCGGGCGCGAAATCGTCGGTCTGAATGCTCATGGTGTCAGGCCTTCATCAACGCGCGAGGGCCTTGAGGGCCTGTTTGATGCCTTCGCTCACGCCGATGTCGGGTGGCAAGGCCTTGAGCGCCAACGCCGCCTCACGGTCGTTGTAGCCCAGGGCCATGAGGGCTTGCTGAATGTCATGATGGGCGTCATTGGCAATAGCCCCAGGCAGCGCCGAACCCAGATCCGCCCCCAGCTTGCCCTTGAGCTCCAGCAACAGTCGTTCGGCCGTTTTCTTGCCAATGCCAGGCACCTTGACCAGGCGACCGGGGCTTTGTTCGGTGACGGCACGGGCCAGCTCCTCCACGCTCATGCCACTGAGCACGCCCAGGGCCGTGCGCGGCCCCACGCCGGAGATGCGGATGAGCTGGCGAAAGGTGTCGCGCTCGGCAGCGGTGCCAAAACCGTAGAGCAGCTGGGCATCCTCACGCACCACAAAGTGCGTCAGCAGCGACACCGGCGCCCCAACCGCTGGCAGGTTGTAGAACGTGCTCATGGGCACATCCACTTCATAGCCCACGCCATGACAATCCACCAGCACCTGGGGGGGCTGCTTTTCAATCAGCGTTCCACTCAACTTGCCTATCATTGGAGTCCTCTCGACACGGATTATCAACGTGATTCTCAGACACACCTTTTCACCGCCGAACAACACCCGCCTGGCCCACCTGTGCGGCCCCATGGACGAGCACCTGCGCACCATCGAACTGGCCCTGCAAGTCAAGATTGCGCACCGGCATGAGCAGTTCAAGGTGGACGGCCCCAAGGCCAAGGCGCAGCGTGCCATGGAGCTGCTGCAAGCGCTGTATGAGCGCGCAGCACGCTCCATCCCGGCCGAACAGGTGCAACTCATGTTGGCCGGTGACGCCCCCCTGACCGAAACCGACGAAGGTGCCGTGTTGCTGCAAACCCGGCGCAGCAACCTGCAAGCACGCACCCCCAACCAGAGCGTTTACCTGCAAAACATCGCCACCCATGACATCACCTTTGGCATTGGCCCGGCCGGTACGGGCAAGACCTATCTGGCGGTGGCTTGTGCGGTGGATGCACTGGAGCGCAGTGCGGTGCAGCGCATCGTTCTCACCCGCCCGGCCGTGGAGGCGGGTGAAAAGCTGGGCTTTCTGCCAGGCGATCTGGGGCAAAAAGTCGACCCTTACCTGCGCCCCTTGTATGACGCCCTCTATGACCTGATGGGGTTTGAGCGGGTGCAAAAAGCCTTTGAGCGCAATGCGCTGGAGATTGCGCCGCTGGCCTTCATGCGGGGGCGAACACTCAACAATGCCTTCATCATCCTGGACGAGGCGCAAAACACCACGCCCGAGCAAATGAAGATGTTCCTCACCCGCATCGGCTTTGGTGCGCGCGCGGTTGTCACCGGAGACGTCAGCCAGATCGACTTGCCACGCGGCCAGATGAGCGGCCTGATCGACGCCGAGCGCGTGCTCAAGCGCGTCTCGGGCATTGCGGTCTCGCGCTTCACCAGCGCCGATGTGGTGCGCCACCCCCTGGTGGCACGCATCGTCGATGCCTATGACGCGCAGCGTGCGCGCAACGCCACATGAGCACCTCCACACCCGTGCAAGTCCGCCTCCAGTGGTCGGACAGCCTGACGCTCCTTCAACGCGAGGCCTTGCGCGGCGTGCTCACACCGGCGCGCATGCAACGCTGGGTGAGCACCGCCCTGGCCGGTGCCGGCGAGATCACCGTGCGCATCGTGGGCGCCACCGAGGGGCGCACCCTCAACCGCGAATTTCGCGGCAAGGACTACGCCACCAATGTGCTCACCTTTGCCTACGCCACCTCACCACTCACGATGGCTGACCTCGTGCTGTGTGCACCGGTGGTGGCGCGCGAAGCGCGCGAGCAACGCAAACCGCTGATGGAACATTACGCCCACCTGGTGATTCACGGCAGCTTGCACGCGCAAGGGTACGACCACGAAGAGAACGAGGCCGACGCCCACGAGATGGAGGCCTTGGAGGTGATGCTGATGGCCAGCCTGGGCTTGCCCAATCCGTACTGAGCTGACGACGTCACAGACGCTTCGTCGTTGACCCACCCGATGGCAAACGGTCGGTTGCCAGACTGCCAGTCGTTCACCGTCATGCGCCACGCGGGCGCCTGAGATAATCCCGCCTCATGAGCAACGCCCAGCCAACCGCATCGCGCCCCGTGGCCTGGTTTCGCCTGTTGCGTCCGCATCAGTGGCTGAAAAACGGCTTCGTGCTCGCGGGTCTGCTGTTTGGCCGCTTGTGGCATCAGGCCGATCTGGTTCAGCTGGCACTGCTATCAGTGGCCTCTTTCTGTCTGGCCTCCAGCGCGGTTTATGTGCTCAACGACTGGCTGGACCGTCAGGCCGATGCGCTGCATCCGCGCAAGCGGCATCGCCCGCTGGCTAGTGGGGCGCTTTCGGGCACTGAAGGTGCCATGCTGGGGCTGGCGTGTCTAGCAGGCGCAGTCTGGCTGGCCGCCTTGACCACACCAATCTTCATGGGGCTGCTGGCCACTTATTTGCTGCTCAACACGGCCTACACCCTGCGCCTCAAACAAGTACCGGTGGTGGATGTCTTCATCATCGCCGCCGGCTTCATGCTGCGCTTGCTGGCCGGCACCTGGGCCATTGGCATTCAGCCGTCCCACTGGCTGCTGCTCACCGGGCTGTTCGTCACCTTGTTCCTGGGCTTTGCCAAGCGCCGTGCCGAGAGCTTTCACGCCAGTGAACAACAGCGTGCCGTGCTGGCCCACTATCCGCCAGCCTTTCTGGACTTGTGCGTGGGCGTGACCCTCACGGCCACCTTGCTCACCTACAGCCTGTTTGCCACCTCGCCCGAGGCCCTGGAGCGCCATGGCCCGCGCCTGTGGATGACCATTCCACTGGTGGTCTTCGGTGCCTTGCGCTATGTGTACCAGGTGCATCGCGGCCAGGCGGAGGACTTTGCACGAGACCTGTTGCGCGACCGCTGGATCGTGCTCAGTGCGGTGGGCTGGTTGCTGGTGTTTGCGAGTCCGCGCGCGTGACGCCGTTGGGTGCTTCACTGGGGCGCAGCCTGCTCACCCTGGCCCTGGTGGCCATGGTGGTCCTGGGGGTGTACCAGGGCCTGTGGCAATGGTGGGGCGACCCTCAAGCCCCCAGTGTCTGGCAAGGCCTGTGGTCTGCCGATGGCGCGCTGGCCGCCGCGTTGTGCCTGCTCAGTTATGGACTGCGTGGCCAGCGCTGGCGTCTGTGGGTGGCCGCTTGCGGACACCCAACGGGCTGGCGCCAAGGCATGCGTGTTTATCTGGCGGGCTACAGCCTCACCCCCACCCCCGGCAATCTGGGTGAAGCCGTACGCGGCCGCCTTTTGCGCCCCACACCCTTGCCCACCACCACCAGCGTGGCCGTGTTTGCGGCTGAGCGACTGCAGGATTTACTGGGACTGGTCCTGCTGGCCTTGCCCGCGCTGATGGTCATACCGTTTGAAGGATCCGCGCTGGTCGTGGTGATGCTCAGCCTTCTGACGCTGGCCCTGCTGTGGTCGTCCACTCAGAACTGGGCCTGGCGCTGGGGCTTGCGCTGGATCCCGTTCAAGGTGAAGCAGGTGCTGGGCCTGACGCAAGCGCAGCAATGCCTGCAACACCGGCCAACCCTCACCTGGACCCTGACCATGCTGGCCTGGGGCGCCCAGGGGCTGGCGGTGTGGCTCATGTGCCGGCACCACCACCTGACGGTGGACATCTTGCTGGCCTCCTCCTCGTATGCCTTGTCCATGGTGGCTGGCGCACTCACCACTTTGCCCGCCGGCTTGGGGGGCACAGAGGCCAGCCTGGTGGGCTTATTCACACAGCAAGGGGCCAGCACCGCATTGGCCCTGCTGCTCACGCTGCAAATCCGGTTATTGACCCTGTGGCTGGCAGTGGCCATTGGTTTGCTGGCGCTGGTGTATGGTTGGCGGGTGGATCCGCCTCGTTCTGCGTCATGAGCATGCCCTCTCTTTCTCTGTCCGTTCCGTTGCAACGTGCCCTGTGGGCGGTTGCCGGCCTGTCACTGCTGCTGCGGTTGTTCATCAGCGCCACCTTCCCCATCACTGGGGATGAAGCCTTTTTCTACTGGTGGGGCGTGTACCCCGATTGGGGCTACTACGACCACCCGCCCATGGTGGGCTGGTTCATCGCCGCCATGCTGCAGCTGTTTGGGGACGCCACCTGGTCCATTCGGTTACCCATCGTGCTCTTGCCGCTCGTGCAGGGCCTGGTGCTGTGGTGGGGTGTCGCGGCCTGGGATCGTGAACGCGCCCCCTGGGCGGCCCTGCTGTTCTGGCTCACTCCGCTGAACTGGATCAACACCCTGATCACTACGGACACACCCTTGATGCTGTGGTCCATGCTGTCCATCGCCTGCCTGATGCATGCTGAAGCGCGGGCGCGCATGGATGGTCGTACCTGGACGCTGTATGCCTTGAGCGGGCTGTTCATTGGCTACGCCTTTCTGTCCAAATATTTTTCAGTGGTGCTGGGGCTGAGCTATCTGGTGTATTTCGCGCTGGTGCGTCGTGAGCGTTGGGCTGGCATGCTGGTCCTGGTGCTGGCCGCGCTGCCGGGGCCGGCCATCAACGTGTGGTGGAACATGGGGCATGGTTGGTCGAACATCATGTTCAACGTGTACAACCGCAATCAGGGTGAGGTGTTTGGCTGGCACAAGCCGGGCTTGTATCTGTTGACCTGGGCCTATTTGCTGACCCCGGGCGTGTTATGGCTGGGCGTGAAGCATCGCGCGGGGCTGCGTAACGCCTGGTCGAAGCACCGGTTGCTGGCGTGCCTGACAGGGGTACCGGTGGCTTTCTTTGCGCTGCTGTCCTTGAAGAAAGTCATTGGTCTGCACTGGGTGCTGAGCTTTTACCCGCTCATGTTTGCCAGCCTGGCGCTGGCGCTGCCGCGTGAGGCCTTGCCCCGTGCCGGTCGATACCTGGCGGTTTTCCTGGGACTGCACCTGCTGGTGGTGGGCGGCATGTACACCCGCGACCTGGCGGACTGGAAGGACGTGAAGATCTACCCGGAGATTGTGCGCAGCTATCGCACCGAAGCGCTGCTGGAACAGGTGAAGACGCCCAATGCGGTCATCATGGCCACGGCCTACACCCCGGCAGCCATCTATGGCCACGCGCTGAAACATTACGTGCCCGTGTTTGGACTGGGCAAGTTCCACGCGCGGCAAGATGACCTGCTGGTGGACTACGCGCGCTTCGACGGCAAGACGATACGCATCATCAGTTTCAGCCGCCCAGAACTACCAGACTACGCCCCCTATTTTCAGCAAGTCACGTTGCTGGACATGTCGCAATCGGGGGCACAATTTTTCGTCGTCGAAGGACAAGGCTTTCGGTATGAACTCTACCGCCAGCAAGTGCTGGGCGAGATATTTCGGCGCTACTACAACATTCCTGCCTGGTTGCCCATGACAGGCTGCCCTTTCTGTGAGCGCTACTGCGGCCAGGTCCGCTGCCCACGACCCGAAGGGGACACGCGGTGAATACCTCACCCGATGCGCCAGAGCGCCCGGTGCTGGCCGTGTTCGACTTTGATGGCACCCTCACCAAGGGGGACAGTCTGGGCGCCTTTCTGCACAGGCACCTGGGTACGCTGGGTTGGTCCTGGGCCTTGTTGCGTCAGTCGCCTGTCTTGCTGGCCTATGTCTTGCGCCTGATTCCCAACCACCAGGCCAAGGCTGCCTTGTTGCAACACAGCCTGCTAGGCGCTGCACAAGCCAGGTTGGCGGCTGACGCGCAGCGTCTGGTCCAGGACTGGTTGCCACGACATTTAAATACCTGGGCGCTGGATGAATTGCAAGGTCACCAGCAAGCAGGCCACACCTGTGTCCTGCTCAGCGCCTCGCTGGACATTTATTTGCAGGCCGTGGCACAAGCCCTGGAGATTCCGCATCTCATTTGCACCGGCATGGAAATGCAGCACGGCGTATGCACCGGTCGCATGTCAACGCCCAATTGCCATGGCGAAGAAAAGTGGCGACGCCTGCAAGCGTGGTTCGCCCAGCAAGGGCGCCCGCGCGAAACCTGGGAGATGCACGCCTATGGCGACACGCGCGGTGATGTGCCCGTCTTGCGCCAAGCCGATCAGGCCTGGCTGCGCGGCCGTCCCTGGACCGCCTGATTCACGCCAAGCACGCACTAGAGGACCGGTACGATCCTCATCGGAATAGTGACCGGGCCGTCGTTGATCAGCGCCACCTGCATGTCAGCGCCAAAACGGCCCGTCTGGACCTGCGGATGCAGCGCACGTGCGCGCGCCACCAGCAGGTCATACAGCCGTTCACCGTCTGCCGGCGGTGCGGCCTGGGTGAAACTGGGACGGTTGCCTCCCGAGGTGTCCGCTGCCAAGGTGAATTGACTCACGATCAGCAAACCCGCAGGCTGGCCAGCAGCCAGACGGTCTTGCAGGGACAGATTCATCTTGCCCTGCTCATCACTGAAGATGCGCAACTTGAGCAGCTTGGTCAGCAACTTCTCGGCCTGCACGTCGGTGTCGCCGCGCTCGGCACACACCAGCAACAGCAGACCTGCCTGGATCTCTCCCACCACCTCGCCCGAGATGCTCACCCGCGCCTCGCGCACCCGCTGCAGCAGCCCGATCACAGCGGGTCCCGCTCATCGCCCGCATGGGCTTCGACGTCGCTGGGCAGCAACTGAATGGTGGCACGCAAGCCCGGCACCGCGCTCATGAGTGCCTGCTCGACACTCAACCGCAACGCAGCCGCACGCCCCAGTGTCCAGCTGGAGGGCATGTGCATGTGCAAATCCACAAAGCGCCGTTGTCCGCCCTTGCGGGTGGTGACATGGTCAAAGCGAACGATCTGCATCTGGCCACGCTGGTATTCAAAGTCGGCCAGCACGGCCTGTATCTGCGCCTGCACTTCGGGCTCCACGGCCTGGTCCATCAGTCCTTGAAAGGCCCGCCAGACCAGGTGCACCCCTTCACGCAGGATGTTCAACGCCACCCCGATGGCCACCACGGCGTCCAGCCAGAGCCAGCCGCTCAGACTCACCATCGCCATGCCCACCACCACGCCCACCGAGGTCCAGACATCGGACACCAGGTGCTTGGCATCGGCCTCCAGCGCAATCGAGCGGTGCCGCCGCGCCGCCCCGAACATCACCCAGGCCAGCCAGCCATTCAGCGCCGAACTGGCCACCGACAACACCAGCCCCAGGCCAATCTGCCCCACTGGCTGCGGATCCCACAGGCGATGCGCAGCGGCCCAGATGATGCCCAGCGCTGCCACCAGAATCAGAATGCCCTCGAAGCCGGCGGAGAAATACTCGGCCTTGTGATGACCATAGGGGTGGTCCTCGTCCGCAGGCTGTGCAGCCAGCGTCACCATCACCAGACCAAACATGGCGCTGGCCAGGTTCACCACCGACTCCATCGCGTCGGACAGCAGGCCGATGGAGTCGGTCAGCCACCAGGCCAGGGTCTTGAGCGTGATGGTGACCAGCGCCACCAGCGCTGATACCCACAGCCAACCCTTGGGACTCATGCTCACGCGAGGGTGATGCGGGCAAACTTGCGTTTGCCCACCTGGACCACATACGTGCCTGCAGGCAGCTTGAGGCCCTTGTCCGACACCACTGACGAGTCCACGCGAACGCCTCCGCCATCGATCAGCCGGTTGGCCTCACTCGTGGAGGGCGCCAGACCCGCCGACTTCAGCAGTGCGCCAATGCCCAGTGGCGCCCCGCCCAGCGCGACCTCAGGGATATCGTCCGGCACGCCGCCACGGCTGCGGTTGATGAAGTCCTGCTCGGCGGCATCCGCCGCGGCCGTGTTGTGAAAGCGTGCGGTGATTTCCTTGGCCAGCAGCACCTTGGCGTCCTTGGGGTTGCGCCCGCCCTCGACCTCGCGGCGCAGCGCATCGATCTCGGCCAGCGAGCGAAAACTCAACAGGGTGAACCAGCGCCACATCAGCTCATCGCTGATGGACAACACCTTGGCAAACATGGTGTTGGCCTCTTCCGTGATGCCGATGTAGTTGTTCTTGCTTTTGGACATCTTGTCCACGCCGTCCAGGCCCTCCAGCAGCGGCATGGTGAGAATGCACTGCGGCTCCTGGCCGTACTCCTGCTGCAGGTGACGCCCCACCAGCAGATTGAATTTCTGGTCGGTGCCGCCGAGCTCCAGGTCGGACTTGAGCGCCACGCTGTCATAGCCCTGCATCAGTGGGTACAGAAATTCATGCACGCTGATGGATTGGCCGGACTTGAAGCGCTTGTTGAAGTCGTCACGTTCCATCATGCGTGCCACGGTGTACTTGGCCGCCAGCTGGATCATGCCGCGTGCGCCCAGTGGGTCGCTCCATTCGCTGTTGTAACGAATCTCGGTGCGCGAGGGGTCCAGCACCAGGCTGGCCTGCTTGTAATAGGTCTGGGCGTTGGATTCGATTTGCTCACGCGTGAGCGGTGGGCGGGTGCTGTTACGCCCCGACGGATCGCCAATCATGGTGGTGAAGTCGCCAATCAGGAAAATCACCTGATGCCCCAGGTCCTGCAGTTGGCGCATCTTGTTCAGCACCACGGTGTGGCCCACATGGATGTCCGGCGCGGTAGGGTCCAGGCCCAGCTTGATACGCAGCGGTTGTCCGGTCGCCTCCGAACGTGCCAGCTTGCGCACCCACTCGTCCTTGGGAATCAATTCCTCGCAACCGCGCAAGCTCACGGCCAGGGCTTCCTGCACGCGATCGGTCACCGGATAAGCGGCCTGACGCTGAGCAGAAGTTTCGATTTGCGAGGCAACAGATTGATTCATAAGGATTTTTTGGATTTTCCAGAAGCTTGCACAAAGAAAAGCGACCGTTATAATGCCGGCTTCGTCTACGATTTTACGTGGCGGGTATTGTCTTTGTGTGCTGGCCGCTTGTGCAGGTCGGTGGCACCTGTGGCCCATTGTGGGTCAGCACCGGAGTTTTGGTTTGCATCCCACCTTGTCGTCACTGCTGAACACGCTGCGTGAAGCCGCCGGCCAAAGCTACCAGCATTTGCTGCGCCTGCGCCGTGAGCACCCTCAGCGCATCGGCATGGCGGTGGCCGGGTTGATGCTGGTGGGCGCAGGCGGCTCATATGCCGTGGCCTCGCTGGGTCCGGACGCGGCGGACTTGCCGGTTCGTGAAATTGTGCAGCCCCTGTCGCTGAACCTCACCGTCCCGCTGGAGACGGCAGCCACGGCCCCTGCCCTGCGCCTGTACCGCTCCGACCTCACCCGCTCCAGCGACAGCGCCGACGCACTGTTGCGCCGCCTGGGCCTGGCAGATCCGGCAGCGGCCGATTTCGTGCGTGCCGATCCCTTGGCCCGCAAAGCCCTGCTGGGCCGCGCTGGACGCCTGGTCACGGCGGAGGCGGACGAACTTCACCGCATGCAACAACTGACCGTGCGCTGGATCGCCCGCGACGACACCCCCGAATTTGAGCGCCTGGTCATCCGTCGTGACGGCAACCGCTTCATCGCTCGCCAGGAGACCGGTCGCTTGCAGGCCACCACCCGCATGTCGGGCGGCAGCATCCAAACCTCCTTGTTTGCCGCCACCGATGACGCACGGATTCCCGATAACGTGGCCACCCAGCTGGCTGACATCTTTGCTGGCGACATCGACTTTCACCGCGCCTTGCGCCGTGATGACCGTTTCTCCGTCGTCTATGAAAGCCTGGAAGCCGACGGCGAGCCTTTGCGTGCCGGACGGGTGCTGTCTGCTGAATTCGTGAACAACGGCAAGACTTTCCAGGCCGTGTGGTTTCAAGAGCCGGGTGCCCCGCGCGGTGACTACTACAACATGGCCGGCCAGAACCTGCGCCGCGCCTACCTGGCCTCTCCTTTGGCCTTCTCGCGCGTGACCAGCGGGTTCAAAATGCGCTTTCATCCCATTCTGCAAACCTGGCGTGCCCACCTGGGTGTGGATTACGGCGCCCCTGCGGGCACCCCCGTTCGCGCCGTGGGTGACGGGGTGGTGGAGACGGCGGGCTGGCAAAACGGCTTTGGCAACATGGTGACCATCAAGCACCGCAACGGCCATTCCACGGTTTATGCGCACCTCAGCCGCATTGACGTCAAGAAGGGCCAGTCCATTGGTCAAGGACAGACGCTGGGCGCGGTAGGTGCCACCGGCTGGGCCACCGGCCCGCATCTGCACTTTGAATTCCGCGTCAATGGTCAGCAAAAAGACCCGATGCTCATGGCCCGCCAGAGTGACTCTGTGCCCGTGCCTGAGCACGCGCGTGCCCAGTTCCTCCAGAAAGCGGCCGCCGCCCGCGTGGACCTGAGCGCCGCCGCCACCCTCCAGGTCGCCAGCATTCAGTGAGTGCCCCGGGCTGTTTCATCGGCCTGATGTCGGGCACCTCGCTCGACGGTGTGGATGGGGTGCTGGCCTGCTTTGACGCGCCGTTTCAAGTGCTGGCCCATGCCAGCGCACCATTCGACACCGCACTGCGCGCTGAATTGCAAGCGCTCAACACACCCGGCCCCAATGAATTGCACCGTGCTGCTTTGGCGGCCAACGCTCTGGTGGAAGTCTACGCCCGCGTGGTGGTGGCACTGCTGACGCAAAGTCAACTGAGACCTCAGGATGTACGTGCCATTGGTGCGCATGGGCAAACCGTCAGGCACCAGCCGGGCCTGCACGATGGCGTGGGCTACACCCTGCAATTGAACCAACCGGCCCTCTTGGCCGAGCGTTGTGGCATTGACGTGGTGGCGGACTTTCGCAGCCGTGACGTGGCGGCCGGCGGTCAGGGCGCCCCGCTGGTGCCGGCCTTTCATCAACGCATCTTTGGCCGCCCGGGACAGCACATCGCTGTGCTGAATCTGGGGGGCATTGCCAACCTCAGTCTGCTGGGACCTGAGGGAGAAATCCTGGGGTTTGACTGCGGTCCAGGCAATCTGCTGATCGATCACTGGTGCCAGACCCATACCGGGGAGCCTTTTGATCAGGACGGCCAATGGGCTGCCAGCGGCCAGGTTCAAACCACCTGGCTGGCTGAATTGATGTCGGAGCCTTTTTTGCACCTGACGCCCCCCAAAAGCACCGGCCGGGATTTGTTCAACCCCGACTGGCTAGCAAAGCGCCTGCAAACACAGACCGACCTGCGCCCACAAGACGTGCAAGCCACACTGACCGCATTCACTGCCCAAGCCTGTCTGCAAGCCCTGCAACGGCACAGCCCTGCATGTCATAAACTCATTGTCTGTGGGGGGGGAGCACTCAACCTGCACCTGATGCAACAACTTCAAGCAGGGCTACCCGGCCGCGAAGTGGTGGAGTCCGGGGCAGAAGGCCTGCCACCGCTTCAGGTAGAAGCGGCCGCCTTTGCCTGGCTGGCCCGGCAGACGGTGTCCCGAGAGGCCGGCAATTGGCCGGCCGTGACAGGTGCCCAGGGCACTCGCATCCTGGGCGCGATTTACCCTGCCTGACGCGCACAGCGAAGCCAACGCGCGACGCGTCCATGGCTAGCGCTCATCGCAGGCACGCTGGAGATCTTCAGACGGAGAACGAGGATCCGCAGCCACAGGTGGTGGTGGCGTTGGGGTTCTTGATGACGAACTGTGCGCCTTGCAGGTCTTCTTTGTAGTCGATCTCGGCCCCCACCAGGTACTGGTAGCTCATGGCGTCGATCAGCAGGGACACACCATTCTTGGTCATGGTGGTGTCGTCTTCGTTGGTGACTTCATCGAAGGTGAACCCGTACTGGAAGCCCGAGCATCCGCCCCCCTGCACGAACACGCGCAGCTTGAGGTCGGGGTTGCCCTCCTCGGCGATCAGGTCAGCCACCTTGGCTGCCGCACTGTCGGTGAAGACGATCGGCTCGGGCATCTCGGTGGGCAGGGTTTCAGCAACGGCGCTCATGACAATTTCCTCGGATAGGGCCGGAATAGTAACGTATTTTTCTCAACAATACCGATGTCAGGGGTATCCGTGTCAGCCCCAAAACAAAAGCCGCCGGGAATTCCACGGCGGCTTGAGTGAAGGCCCAGGACAAGGAAGGCTTGCGGCCCCCATGTCCCGAGACAACTGGTCAGCGCTTGCTGAACTGCTTGCGACGGCGAGCAGAGTGCAAACCGACCTTTTTACGCTCGACCTCACGGGCGTCACGGGTGACGTAACCGGCGGCCGACAAAGCGGGCTTGAGGCTCGCGTCGTAGTCGATCAGGGCACGGGTGATGCCGTGGCGCACAGCACCGGCCTGGCCGGATTCACCACCGCCATGCACATTGACTTGCACGTCGAAGGTCTCGGCGTGGTTGGTCAGCAGCAGGGGCTGGCGGGCGATCATGATGGAGGTTTGACGGCCAAAGAAAGCCGCAATGTCCTTGCCATTGATCGTGATTTTGCCGGAGCCTTTTTTCAGAAACACACGGGCGACGCTGGATTTGCGACGGCCGGTGCCATTGTTCCATTCACCAATCATGAGAGCTCCTTACAGTTCCAACACTTTGGGTTGCTGAGCGGTGTGGGGGTGCTCGGCACCGCCATACACCTTGAGCTTCTTGATCATGGCGTAACCGAGCGGGCCCTTGGGCAGCATGCCCTTGACGGCCTTCTCGAGTGCGCGGCCGGGGTGCTTGGCCTGCATGTCGCGGAAGTTGGTGCCATAGATACCGCCCGGGAAGCCCGAGTGACGGTAGTAGACCTTGTCCAGCTCTTTGGCGCCGGTGACACGGATCTTGGAGGCGTTGATGACGACAATATAGTCGCCAGTATCGACGTGGGGCGTGTAAATGGCCTTGTGCTTGCCGCGCAAACGGCGTGCTGCTTCGCTGGCAACACGTCCGAGCACCTTGTCGGTGGCGTCAATCACAAACCACTCGTGCACCACGTCAGCGGGTTTTGCGCTGAACGTAGACATGGAAATTTCCTTGAGTTGGTTTGGGCGGGCTCTTTTCCACGGTCGGCGTTCCTCTGATGGGAACCTCTTAGGTGGGGTTTCACTCTTCGCCGCGGAGCCACATGGCGCTGCGAGAGCCCTCCATTCTATAACAGTCCGGGCCTGGAGTACCATCCCCCCATGTTCAGTTACCGCCACGCCTTCCATGCCGGCAACCATGCCGACGTGCTCAAACACCTGGTGCTGGTGGCCGTATTGCGCTACCTGACCGAAAAACCCGTAGCCTTGACGGCCGTGGACACCCACGCAGGTGCCGGTTTATATCGCTTGGACAGTGAGTGGGCGCAAACCAGCGCTGAGGCAGCGGAAGGCCTGCAACAACTGGTGGCGGCCTTGCCAGGGCTGGAAGGCGAGCTTTCCCCTCTGATCCGTGACTACCTGGATCTGGTGGCCGAGTTCAATCCCAAAGGTCAGTGGATGCGCTACCCGGGCTCCCCCTTTGTGATCAATCACTTGCTCAGAGAGCAAGACAAAATCAAGCTGTTTGAGTTGTTGCCCAGTGATGCCAAGCTGCTGGAGCAGCACGTCGCGCAACTGGAAGCCGGGCGACGAGTGGCCGTGTTGCGTGAAGACGGCTTTGAGGGTCTGAAGAAATTCCTGCCGCCACCCAGTCGCCGCGGCCTGGTGCTGATCGACCCCAGCTACGAGATCAAAACGGACTATGCGCGCGTGGCCGCCACCGTGCAAGACAGTCTCAAGCGGTTCCCGACCGGCACCTACATGGTCTGGTACCCCGTCATCGGACGCCCCGAAGCGCACGACCTGCCCAGGCGTTTGCGCACGCTGGCGCAGCAAGCCGGCAAGTCCTGGCTGCATGCCACCCTCACGATCAAGTCAGGCAAGACAACCACCTTGCCCGTGTCACTGCAAGGCGACACCAAAGCCCCCCGCCCGGGTCTGCCGGCCAGCGGGGTGTTCCTGTTCAGCCCCCCCTACACACTGGCCAAAACCTTGCGTCCGGCCCTGGAGCAATTGGTGAAGTTGCTGGGCCAGGACCGGCACGCAGCCTGCCTGGTTGAATCAGGCGGTCATTGACCCCTGGGTGCCAGCGGTGCCCGTGGCTGGCACAATCCGCCCATGACGCACCCTCTGCCGACCGACACTCAGGTTCTGGGCGCCTGCCCCCATGACTGCCCCGACACCTGCTCGCTGGTCACCACGGTGCGGGATGGCGTGGCCGTGCGCGTGCAAGGCAACCCCGATCATCCGCACACCGCCGGGGTGCTGTGCACCAAGGTCTCGCGCTACACCGAGAGGACTTACCACCCGGATCGTCTGCTGGCGCCCATGCGTCGCGTGGGCCCCAAAGGACCGGGCGCACACTTCGAACCGGTGAGCTGGGACGAAGCCCTGGACGACATCGCCCGCCGACTTGGCGCCATCGCCGCCACTGACCCCGAAGCCATCCTGCCCTACAGCTATGCGGGCACCATGGGGCAGGTGCAGGGCGAATCCATCGCCGCGCGTTTTTTCCACCGTCTGGGCGCCTCACGCCTGGACCGCACCATCTGCGCCAGTGCCGGTGCCGAGGCACTGACGCACACCGTCGGCGGGAAACTCGGCATGAAGATGGAGTGGTTTGCCGAAGCTCGGCTGATCCTCATCTGGGGCAGCAACTCGATCGGCAGCAACCTGCACTTCTGGCGCCTGGCCCAGCAGGCCAAACGCCAGGGGGCCAAACTGGTCTGCATCGATCCGCGCCGCACCGAAACCGCTGACAAATGCGACGAACACCTGGCACTACGCCCCGGTACCGATGCCGCACTGGCCCTGGCGCTGATGCACGAGCTGATCACGCACGATTGGCTGGATCATGACTACCTGGCACAACACACCTTGGGCTGGCCAGAGTTGCGAGCCCGTGCCTTGCAATGGACACCTGAGCGCGCTGCGGCCGTCTGTGGCCTCACCCCCGAAGCCATCCGCCAGCTGGCGCGCGACTATGGCACCACGCAGCCCGCGGCCATCCGTCTGAATTACGGTGTGCAACGCGCGCGGGGTGGTGGCAACGCCGTGCGGGCCATTGCCTGTCTGCCATCCCTCACGGGCGCCTGGCGTCACCGTGCCGGTGGCGTGCTGCTGAGCAATTCCGGTCATCTGCGCTTCAACACTGCGGCGCTGCAACGTCCCGACCTGCTGGGCAAGCGCCGGCCACGAGTGCTCAACATGAGCACCATTGGCGACCACCTGGCGCCCGATGCGCCGCACGCGCCGGTACGCGCCCTGGTGGTCTACAACAGCAACCCGGTGGCGGTGGCTCCCGACTCGGCCCGGGTGGCGGCGGGCTTTGCCCGCGAGGATCTGTTCACCGTGGTGCTGGAACACTTTCGCACCGACACGGCCGATTACGCCGACTACCTGCTGCCCGCCACCACCCAGCTGGAGCACTGGGACGTCCACGGCACTTATGGACACACCGATGTGGTGCTGAACCGTCCGGCCATCGCGCCGCTGGGGCTGGCACGGACCAACACCGAGATCTTCCGGGTGCTGGCCCGCCGAATGGGGTTTGACGACCCCTGCTTTGCCGAAGACGACGAACACCTGTGCCGCCTGGCCGTGACGCAGCCCGACGGCCATGAATTTGTCCCCTTTGCCGATCTGCTGGCACGAGGATTTGCCACCATTCCCGGCCCCGATGCCCCCTTCGCGCAAGGACACTTTCCCACGCCCTCGGGACGCTGCGAAATGTTCAGCGCCCGTCTGGCCGAGCAAGGACTGGACGGTTTGCCCGACTACCTGCCCAACCACGAAATGCCAGCACCAGGCGCGGCCTACCCGCTGGCCATGATCTCGCCGCCGGCGCGTCATTTCCTCAATTCCACCTTCGTCAACGTGACCAGCCTGCGTGATGTGGAGGGCGAACCCTTGCTGGAAATTCATCCGCAAGATGCCCAGGCCAGGGGTGTGCTGGACGGTCAGGTGGTGACCGTCTTCAACGCCCGTGGGCGCCATGTCTGTCGCGCTCGCGTGAGTGACCGAACCCGGCCTGGCCTGGTGGTGGGTCTGGGCATCTGGTGGCGGCGGCATGGCTTGAATGGCACCAATGTGAATGAGCTGACCAGCCAGGCCCTGACCGACCTGGGGCGTGCGCCCACCTTCTACGATTGTGCGGTTGACGTGGCCCCCGGCACGCTGGCCGGATGACGGACTAGTCGCTTTGGGTTAGAGTGCGCACTACCGGGCCACGATCACAGACCCACACAGGCGAGACAACATGGCGAAAAAGGCGCCCCGACGAACAGCAGAGCGGATCCTCGAGGTCACGCTGGCGCTGTTCAATCGATTCGGCGAGCCCCATGTGTCAACCACCCTGATTGCGGCCGAGTTGCGCATCAGCCCTGGCAACCTGTACTACCACTATCCAGCCAAGGACGAGCTGGTCAACTCCCTCTATGAGCGCTACCAGAAAGCACTGCTGCCTTTATTGACAGCAGCCCCCGAAGTGCGAGATGTGGAGGATGCCTGGTTCTTCATGCACAGCCTGTTCGAACGGGTGTGGGAATACCGTTTCCTGTACCGCGACCTGGGTGACCTGCTCACGCGAAATCGCCGACTGGAAACCGAAATTCAAGGAGTGCTGGAGCTCAAACGTCAGGCCTTTCGCACCGTCCTGGGTCACTTGCAGCACACTGGCGCACTGGCCATCAGCCCGGAGGAAGGGGACTTGTGCGCCACCCAGATGGTGGTGATGCTCACTTGGTGGCTGAGCTACGAGTACGCCCGCGATCCGCGACACGCCCTGGAAGATGCGCAGGCGCAAAGTGCCTTGCTGCGCGGTGCCCGTCACGTGCTGGGGCTGATCCTGCCT
This sequence comes from Limnohabitans sp., assembly GCA_018883305.1. Lineage (GTDB taxonomy): Bacteria > Pseudomonadota > Gammaproteobacteria > Burkholderiales > Burkholderiaceae_C > Limnohabitans. Next base: position 18,883 of record VEQI01000006.1, read on the forward strand.
TACCTGAAGGATGAACCGCGCGAGCATCTGCGCGTCCTGCTCCTGGCCTACGAAGACCCGGCTGCGGGTCATGTCGACAGATGAGTCCCTGGAACGCCTTTTCTCCCCTGGTGCCCTTGACCCCTGATGAGGTACGTCACCATTGGCGCCGGTTGCACGGGGGTGATCGCGAGCCGCTGCCTGCCTCACAGGCGTTGCTGCAAGCCTGGACGCTGTACCACCGTGGTGATTTCGAGCAGGCTCACACCGCCGGTCTGGCCCTGGCGGAACACGGTGAGTCCGGCGGCCTGACCGTGTCCACCCGCGCCTTGTGCGTGTACGCCAATTACCTGGAGCCGCGCTCGGATCGACGCTGGCAACTGTTTGAACAGGCGCAGGCCCAGGCCACCCGCCACACCGAATGGCAACCCGATGATCCCAACGCCTGGTATTTGCTGGCTTACGCGCTGGGACGCCATGCGCAAACGGTGAGCGTGGCCAAGTCGATCTCGCTGGGACTGGGGCGGCGGGCCCACGCGGCACTGGACCGCACGCTCAGCCTGAATCCGTCACACCCGGATGCTCATTTGGCCCTGGCCACCTTCCATGCCGAAGTGATCGACAAGGTGGGCGAGGTGGTGGGGGCCGTGACGTATGGCGTCAATCGCGCCACGGGACTCTCGCTGTACGATCGCGCCAGCGAACTCAACCCTGGGTCTTTGGTGGGCATGCTGGAGACCGCACGCGGCCTCATGATGCTGGACCCCGATCACCAGCAGGCGCGCGCCGAACGCCTGTACCAACAACTGCGCGTGGCCCGCACACTGGATGCCCTGGAGGCGTTGGTGGTGGGGCTGGCCAACGCCACGGATGATTGACTCATGACTTTTCTTGCCCTTGATGTTGGCAACACCCGTCTGAAATGGGCTGTGTATGACCAGGCCCGTGCCGGTGCACGCTTGCTGCAGCACGGCGCCGTTTTTCTGGAGAACATCGACCACCTGGCCGAGCGTGAATGGGCCAGTCTGGCCGCCCCCCAGCGCATGCTGGGGTGTGTCGTGGCGGGCGAGGCGATTCGCCGCCGCGTCGAAGAGCAAATGGAATTGTGGGACGTGACCCCGATGTGGGTGGTTCCCAGTGCCGCTGAAGCCGGACTCACCAACGGCTATGACCACCCCACCCGGCTGGGTGCAGATCGCTGGATTGCCATGATTGGCGCTCTGGCGCGCATGCATCATCAAACCACAGGTCAATCGCCTCGCCCCATGGTGGTGGTGATGGTGGGCACCGCCGTGACCGTGGAGGCGGTGGATGCGCAAGGTCACTTTCTGGGTGGGTTCATCCTGCCCGGCCACGGCATCATGCTGCGAGCCCTGGAGTCCGGCACAGCAGGCTTGCGCGTGCCCACCGGCGATGTGCGCCCCTTCCCCACCAACACCAGCGATGCCCTCACCAGTGGCGGGACCTATGCCATCGCTGGCGCGGTGGAACGCATGGTCAGCCATGTCCGTGAACATTGCGGCATGGCGCCCGTGTGCTACATGACTGGTGGAGCCGGCTGGAAAATGGCACCCAGCATGTCCACGCCCATTGAACTGGTGGAGTCCCTCATTTTTGATGGCTTGCTGGAAGTGGCCGCGCGCCGCTTTGGGCCGGGGGTCTAAGCTACCTCATTGGTGGCAACTGGGCCCTTGCATCAACGCACGGGCAGGTCAATTACAAGCCCTTGCAGCCCGCACGGACCATCAATTCTGTCGCCAGGGCAGCCCGCGCAATTTCCAGCCGCCGCGCAGGGCTCGATGCGCCTGCTCGTCGGGATCGCCCTCAAACCCCTCGAGGATGTTGTAGGCTGTGGCGCCCAGCTCGGTGGCACGCTTGGCAGCCGCGATGGAGCGAACACCACTTCGACACAGCATGAGCAGGGGCCGCTCTCCCAGGGACTGCACACCGGCGTCAAAGTGCGGATTGAGTGCCATGCCGGGCCACTGCTTCCAGGCCAGCGCCACCGCATCGGGGACAAAGCCCACCCACTCGCGCTCGGCATCGGTGCGCACATCCACCAGCACCGCACGACCCGAGCTCACCCACTGCCAGGCCAGTTGCGGAGAAACATCGCCGGCATAGCCCTGTGCCGGCTCGGGCTGGGTCAAAGCGCGTTGCGTCATTCCATCGCCTCGTCAAACAATTCGGACACTGAGATTGGGCAAGCCATCGATGTGCATCTCGATCACATCACCACGCACCACGGGTCCCACGTTCTCGGGTGTGCCCGAGTAAATGATGTCCCCAGGAAACAGCTCGAACGCCTCCGAGAGCTTGCTGATTTGCTCGGCCACCGACCAGATCATTTGCTGCAAGTCCGCCTGCTGTTTGGTCTGGCCATTCACCTTCAGCCAGATGGCGCCCTTGGAGAAATGCCCCGTTTGCGCCACCTTGTGGACCGCGCCGATGGGGGCGCTGCGGTCAAAGCTCTTGCCAATCTCCCAGGGTTTTTTCTGGTCGCCCATGAAACGCTGCAGGTCGCGGCGCGTCATGTCCAGACCCAGGGTGTAGCCCCACACCAGGTCCAAGGCCTTGTCCACCGGGATATTTCTCCCACCGCGCCCCAGCAGGGCCACCAACTCGGCCTCATAGTGGTAGTTTTTGGTCAAGGGCGGGTACGGGTGATCGGCCACCGTTCCCGTAGGCACATATTGGATGGCGTCGGTCGGTTTCTGGAAAAAGAACGGTGGCTCTCGCGTCGGGTCAGACCCCATTTCACGGGCGTGCGCCGCGTAGTTGCGGCCAATGCAGTAAATGCGGCGGATGGGAAAGACTTCATCACTGCCCACCACCGGCAGCACCACCTGCGGCACGGCGAAAGGCATTCGAGATGACGCCTGGGAGACACCACTGGCGGTGGCACAACCCGTCAGGCCGCTGGCCAACGCGGTGCTGCCCACCACGGCAGTGTGTTGAAAGAAATCGCGTCGCTGCATCGCACGGCTCCTGCATTCCGGGGAAAAGGCGGGCCAGACACCGGACACCTTGACCCCTTGGGTTGATGGGATGGGGCATTGTGCCGATTTTCCTCACGGGCATGCGCACCTGCGCGATACCTCGGCACTTAGTAGAAACCCTCTGTTCCAGAATTGCAAATAGCCAAAAATCCGAGTGTTGTCGATCAACTGTCCTAGACACAACCGTCTTGGACCCCTTACCAGGAGAACATATGACCGAGTCCAAAACCCCCCGCCGCCGTCAACTGCTCAAAGGCGCTGCCGTTGCGGCCGGCGCCATGAGCGCACCGATGGTCTCGCGCGCCGACACCGTCACCTTCCGCTTCCAGAGCACCTGGCCGGCCAAGGACATCTTCCACGAGTACGCCAACGACTTTGCCAAAAAGGTCAATGACATGGCCGGTGGCCGCCTCAAGATCGAGGTGCTGCCCGCGGGTGCTGTGGTGCCTGCGTTCCAGTTGCTGGACGCGGTCAACAAGGGCACGCTCGACGGGGGACATGGTGTGCTGGCCTACCACTATGGCAAGAACACCGCCCTGGCGCTTTGGGGCTCTGGCCCGGCCTTTGGCATGGACCCCAACATGGTGCTGTCGTGGCACAACTACGGGGGCGGCAAGGCCATCCTCGAAGAGATCTACAAATCGCTCAACATCGATGTGGTGTCGCTGGTCTATGGCCCCATGCCCACGCAGCCGCTGGGCTGGTTCAAGAAACCCATTGCCAAAGTCGGCGACTTGAAGGGCCTGAAGTACCGCACCGTCGGCTTGGCGGTGGACATCTTCAACGAGTTGGGGGTGTCGGTGAACCCGCTACCGGGTGGCGAGATTGTGCCCGCCCTGGACCGTGGCCTGATCGACGCTGCCGAGTTCAACAACGCCTCGTCCGATCGCGTGCTGGGTTTCCCCGATGTGGTGAAGAACTGCATGCTGCAAAGCTTCCACCAAAGCGGCGAGCAGTTTGAAATTCTGTTCAACAAGACCAAGTACAACACCTTGTCTGGCGAACTGAAGTCGATCATCGAATACGCGGTGCAGGCTTGCTCTGCCGAGATGAGCTGGAAAGCCATCGACCGCAACTCCAAGGACTACGAGGAGATGAAGAAGCAGGGCATCAAGTTCTACAAGACGCCCGATGCCATCTTGCGCGCTCAGCTCGAAGCCTGGGACAAAGTGTCCCAGAAGAAAGCCGCCGAAAACCCGTTCTTCAAGCGCGTGATGGATTCGCAGCGTGTGTACGCCCAACGCGCCGGCCAGTGGCAAAGCGACTACATGATCAACTTCAAAATGGCGTATGACTTCTACTTCGCCAAAAAGAAGGCCTGATCTTTTTGCCAGGTGAGAGCCAACCCATCCGGGCTTGCCCGGGTGGGTGTTTTTTTTAGATCGATTGCATATGAATACCCAATCCCTGCTCCATGCGGCTGACCGCATCAGCATGGCCGTGGGCAAGGCCTTTGCCTGGCTCATCGTCGTGCTGATGCTGCTGGTCGTGGCCGAAGTTTTCAAACGTTATGCCCTGAACGCCCCCACCGCCTGGATCTTTGATGCCAGCAACAT
>VEQI01000235.1 GCA_018883305.1 Limnohabitans sp.
ACGTTGTCTTGCCCCCATGGGAAGACGGCGTGCGCACCATCCTTGATGAACTCAGGAGTCTTGCCCCATGAACACGGCCATGAAACGCAAGGGCATCATTCTGGCGGGCGGCTCAGGCGCTCGTCTTTACCCTGTCACTCAGGCCGTCTCCAAGCAATTGCTGCCTGTCTATGACAAGCCCATGATCTATTACCCGCTCACCACGCTGATGCTGAGCGGCATTCGCGAGGTGCTGATCATTTCCACCCCGCAAGACACCCCGCGCTTTGCGGAATTGCTGGGCGATGGCTCTCGCTGGGGCATGCACATCGAGTATGCGGTTCAACCCAGCCCGGATGGCTTGGCGCAAGCTTTCATCATCGGCCGTTCGTTTGTGAACCACCAGCCCAGCGCGCTGGTACTGGGCGACAACATTTTTTATGGTCATGATCTGGTCAAACAATTGGCTAGCGCCCAGGCACGCACACAAGGTGCCACTGTGTTTGCCTACCACGTGCATGATCCAGAGCGTTACGGCGTGGTGGAGTTCGATCAGCAGCAGCGCGCGGTCAGCATCGAGGAAAAGCCGCAGGTGCCCAAGTCCCACTATGCGGTCACGGGTTTGTATTTCTACGACGCCCAGGTGTGCGACATTGCCGCCAGCATCCGCCCCTCGGCGCGTGGCGAGCTGGAAATCACCGATGTCAATCGTCGCTACCTGGAGCAAGACCAACTCCAGGTGGAAATCATGGGGCGTGGCTACGCCTGGCTGGACACCGGCACCCACGACAGCCTGCAAGAAGCCGCCAGCTTTATTGCCACCTTGCAAAAGCGCCAAGGCCTGATGGTCGCCTGCCCAGAAGAAATCGCCTACCACCAGGGCTGGATTGACGCCGCTCAAATCGAGCGCCTGGCCCAGCCCCTGGCCAAAAACAGCTATGGCCAGTATTTGCTGCAACTCCTCCAACCCTGAATGGAATTGGTTAATTGGGGTCAGATTCCAATTGATTTCCCTGGCTCAAAATCTCTTGTTGAAATCAATTCGACGCTGACCCCAATTAAGCCAATTAAGATGCGTCATGGCTTACAACGTCACCACCACTGCGCTTGAAGGCGTGTTGATCCTGGATCCGCAGGTGTTTGGGGATGCGCGGGGCTATTTCTTTGAAAGCTTCAATGCGCGTGATTTCGAACGCTGCACGGGGGTTGGCCTGCCTTTTGTGCAGGACAACCACAGTCGCTCGGCCCGTGGCGTGCTTCGGGGTTTGCACTACCAGGTGCAGCACGCACAAGGCAAGCTGGTGCGGGTGACGCAGGGCGAGGTGTTCGATGTGGCGGTGGACATCCGGCGTGACTCGCCCACCTTCGGGCGCTGGGAGGGGGTTCGGCTTTCGGCAGAGAACAAGCGGCAGTTGTGGATTCCTCCCGGACTGGCGCATGGCTTCCTGGTTCTGAGCGAGAGCGCCGAATTCTTGTACAAAACCACCGATTACTGGTACCCCGACCATGAGCGCGTTTTGCGCTGGGACGATCCGCATCTGGCCATCGACTGGCCTGTGGCGGAGACAGGCCTCCCCCAACCGCTACTAGCCGCCAAAGACGCCGCCGCCCCGGGTTGGGACACGTACCTGGAACATCCCTGAAGTTGGGGCACAATCTTCCTTAAGTGAATCCTCGCTTTCCACGACCATGACCGATATCCACTCCATTGCGCCGCGTGACAAGGCCGAAATCCTGGCGCAGGCGCTGCCCTACATTCGCAAGTTCCACGGCAAGACGCTGGTCATCAAATACGGTGGCAACGCCATGACAGACCCTGCCTTGCAGGCAGACTTTGCGGAAGACGTGGTGCTGCTCAAACTGGTGGGCATGAACCCGGTGGTGGTGCACGGTGGCGGCCCACAGATCGAGACCGCGCTCAACCGCTTAGGCAAGAAGGGTGAGTTCATTCAGGGCATGCGCGTCACCGATGCTGAAACCATGGAAGTGGTGGAGTGGGTGCTGGCGGGCGAAGTGCAGCAAGACATCGTGGGCCTGATCAACCAGGCCGGCGGCAAAGCCGTGGGTCTGACCGGGCGCGACGGCGGGCTCATTCATGCTCGCAAGCTGAAGATGGTGGACAACAAAGACCCTAGCAAGGAATACGACGTCGGCCAGGTGGGCGACATCGTGGGCATTGACCCCAGCGTGGTCAAGGCCCTGCAAGACGACGCCTTCATCCCCGTCATCAGCCCGATTGGCTTTGGCGAGAACAACGAAAGCTACAACATCAACGCCGATGTGGTGGCGGCCAAACTGGCCACCGTGCTCAAGGCCGAAAAACTGGTGCTGCTGACCAATACCCCTGGGGTGCTGGACAAGGCGGGCAACCTTCTGACCGACCTGAGTGCCCGCCAGATCGACGCGCTGTTTGAAGACGGCACCATCAGTGGCGGCATGTTGCCCAAGATCAGCGGCGCTCTGGATGCCGCCAAGAGCGGCGTCAATTCGGTGCACATCATCGATGGCCGCGTGCCCCATGCCATGCTGCTGGAGATCCTGACCGATCAGGCCTTCGGCACCATGATCCGTTCTCACTGAGCCCCCCCACCAGACGAGGCTGACATGGCAGAGCAAGATCCTTCCCAAGCGCCCGAGACCGAGGTCCCCACCCCCACACGCAAACGCCCCAAGCCGGGCGAACGCCGCGTGCAGATTCTGCAAACCCTGGCCGTGATGCTGGAGCAGCCCGGTGCCGAACGAATCACGACAGCAGCGCTGGCCGCCAAGCTGCAGGTGAGCGAAGCCGCGCTGTACCGTCACTTCGCCAGCAAGGCGCAGATGTTCGAGGGCTTGATCGACTTCATTGAACACAGTGTGTTCACCCTGGTCAACCAGATTGCTGAGCGCGAAGAAGCGGGTGAACAGAAAGCGGCACGCATTGTTTCGATGCTGTTGCAGTTCGCGGACAAGAACCCTGGCATGACCCGCGTGATGGTGGGGGACGCCCTGGTCTTTGAAAACGAGCGGCTGCACCAGCGCATGAACCAGTTTTTTGACCGCATCGAGCTGAGCCTGCGTCAGGTGTTGCGTGAATCTGAGGCGGTCAAGCAATCACCCACACCCACCGTGGAAGCGCAGGTGCGCGCTTCGGCGCTGGTGAGCTTCGCGCAAGGACGCCTGCACCGCTTTGCGCGCTCAGGCTTCAAGAAGTCGCCCATGGAATACCTGGACGCCAGTCTGCCCTTGTTCCTCTGACCCTCACCAGTCCCACATGGCCCCGTCGCGCTGCAGTCGGTTGACCGGCAGATAGGCGCGCTGATAGGGGTATTTGGCCGCCAGCTTCTCGTCCAGCTCGACACCGTGACCGGGCTTCTCGCCGCAGTGCAGGAAGCCATCCTTGAAGTGGTAGTCGTGCGGGAACACGTCCAGCGTCTGCGGGCTGTGGTGCATGTATTCCTGAATGCCGAAGTTGGGCACCCAGGTGTCAAAGTGCAACGCCGCCCCCATGCTGATGGGTGACAAATCCGTGGCGCCATGACATCCCGTGCGGACCTGGTACAGGGACGCCAGATCCGCAATGCGACGCAGATGCGTGATGCCGCCGGCGTGCAGCACCGTGGTGCGGATGTAGTCGATCAACTGTTCCTCGATCAACTGCTTGCAGTCCCAAATGGAATTGAACACCTCACCCACGGCAATCGGCGTGGTGGTTTTCTCACGAATCAGGCGGAACGCCGCCTGGTTTTCAGCCGGCGTGGGGTCTTCCATCCAGAAGAGCTGACAGGGTTCCAGGGCACGCCCTAATTGAGCCGCCTCATTGGGCGTGAGTCGATGGTGAACGTCATGCAGCAAATGAATGTCTGGCCCCAGCGCTTCACGGAAAGCTTCAAAGGCCTTGGGCGTATGACGCAAATATTTGGCGGTGTCCCAGTCGTGTTCGCTGGGCAGGCTGGCATCGGCCGGTTCATAGTGTCCGCCCTTGCCCACGCCATACACCTTGTCCAGGCCTGGCACGCCACATTGCGCGCGTATCGCCCGATACCCTTCTGCCTTGGCTTTGAGCACCTCATCCACCGTGTGGGCAATGTCGCTGCCATTGGCATGGGTGTAGACCATCACGCCCTCACGGCTACGGCCACCCAGCAACTGGTACAAAGGCAAGCCCGCGGCCTTCGCTTTGATATCCCACAGGGCCATGTCCACCGCCGCAATGGCTGTCATGGTGACTGGGCCACGACGCCAATACGCGCCACGGTACAGGTATTGCCAGATGTCCTCGATACGATGCGCGTCACGCCCGATCAGGCACGGCAGAACGTGGTCTTGCAAGTAGCTCGCCACAGAGAGTTCACGCCCGTTGAGCGTGGCATCTCCCAGGCCGGTCAAGCCTTCATCGGTCTCGATCTTGAGCGTGACAAAGTTGCGCCCGGGTGAGCAAATGATCAGGCGTGCGCTGGTGATTTTCATGCAGCAAGACCCGAGACCGCGGCCTGGATGCCCTGGGCACGGATGCGGGCGAAGTCTCGCTTCACAGCCGGCAACCACCCTGCCGTGCCTGGCAACTCGGTTCCCCAGATGGGTTCAAAGTGCAGCAAACGTTCCAGCAAATCGTCGTCATCACGCGCGGCCGCCACCAGGGCTCGCAGTTGCGCGGTGTAAGGGTCATTGAAATCGTAAGGCTGGCCCTGCTCATCCTGCGCCAACCAATAACGCACCCAGCACGCCGTGGCCATGATGAGATACGGTGTGGATTTGCCCAGGGCTTGCAACGCCAACGTGGCTGGCACCCAACGCTGCGTGATCTTGACCGAGCCATCCTGCGCAATCTGATGGCAACGGTGATGCAAGGCCGGGTTGACAAAGCGGGTGAGCAAGGCGTCGCGATAAGCATCCGTGTGGGGACGCCGCACGACCGGGGCCACTTCATCCAGAAAGCCACGCACGAATTCACGCACCCACGGCAGGCTCACCGTTTCACGCACGGTGTTCTGGGGCACCACGGCACCGATGCAGGCAATGGCCGAGTGCACGCCATTGAGCATGCGCAGCTTGGCCTCTTCAAAGGCCTTGACATCGTCCACCACCATCACACCCACTCGGGCCAGGGCCTCCGCGTCGGCCGGTTCGAGTTGACTGCGCTCGATGGCCCACTCCCAAAAACCCTCTGTGCTGAGTGGCGCCTGATCTTCCACGCCCAGGGCCTGCAACGCGGCTTGACGCACGCGTTCATCGCTTTGGGGCACGATACGATCGACCATGCTGTTGGGGAAACGGCACTGCTGATCGATCCAAGTGGCGAGCGAGGCATCCTTGGCACGCGCAGCGTCCAGGCACAAGGCACGCAATTGATCCCCGTTGGATGAGAGGTTGTCACAGGAAGCCACCGTCACCCCAGGCAAGCCACGCGCATGACGCAGTTGCAGGCCTTGCACGATGCGTTGAGCCAACTCGGGGGTATAGGCTTTCTCCGTCACCGTGAGTGTGATCCAGCGCGTGGACGGTGCGGCCATGGCCTGCGTGACACGCTCTGGTTCCAGGGCGTCCACGGCCGTCCCCCGCAGCGCTCCAATGACCTGCCACCAGGACTCGGCACGGCTGGCGATCTCCACTGCATAGTAATGATCTTGCGCACGCAAGGCGTTCACC
>VEQI01000236.1 GCA_018883305.1 Limnohabitans sp.
CCCCTTGGGCCTGGCCCTGGGGGCAGATGTGCCTTTTTTCCTGCGAGGAGAAAATGCTTGGGTCGAAGGCATTGGTGAACGCATCCAGCCCCTGACCCTGCCGATGGGCCACTTTGCCGTGGTCAAACCGGATCAGGGTCTGGAAACTGTACAGATTTTTCGGGACCCTGGTTTGGAGCGCGATTGCAAAGCTGCTACAATCGCGGACTTCGCTGCAGCGCCTTTTGGTTTTGGCCAAAATGTCTTGCAGCCAGTCGCGCAGCGCTGCTGCCCGGCGGTGACGCAAGCCTTGCAATGGCTGTCGTCCCGTGGGTTGCAAGGCCGCATGACCGGCTCAGGCAGCGCGGTGTTCGCCCCGTGCCCCCCCGATTGGGTCATGGATGCGCTCCCCGCAGGCTGGCAAGGACGCGTGTGCAGCAACCTGGAGCACCACCCCCTGGCTGGGTGGGCTTCCGGGGCAGGTTACCGGTGAGTGGATTAGACTGCTCACCCGTGTAGGGGAGTCGCCAAGTTGGTTAAGGCACCGGATTTTGATTCCGGCATGCGAGGGTTCGAGTCCTTCCTCCCCTGCCACCGTTCACCTTTCACTCGCCGCCGTCATGTCGTCCACGCCCCAAAGCCCTGATTTCATGGTGTTCACCGGCAATGCCAACCCGGTATTGGCGCAGGAAATTGTCCAGCACCTGGGCACTGAACTGGGTGCTGCCAGCATTGGCCGTTTCTCGGACGGTGAAGTCACGGTGGAAATCAACCAGAACGTGCGTGCCCGTGACGTCTTCGTCATTCAGTCCACCTGCGCACCCACCAATGAAAACCTGATGGAGCTGCTCATCATGGTCGACGCACTCAAGCGTGCCTCGGCCGAGCGTATCAGCGCCGTCATTCCCTACTTTGGCTACGCCCGCCAAGACCGCCGTCCGCGGTCTTCCCGAGTGCCCATCTCCGCCAAAGTGGTGGCCAACCTGCTGCAAACCGTGGGCGTGGCACGGGTGCTCACCATGGACCTGCACGCTGACCAGATCCAGGGCTTCTTTGATATCCCGGTGGACAACATCTACGCCTCGCCGGTGCTGCTGGGCGATCTGCGCCAAAAGAACTACGACGACCTGATCGTGGTCTCTCCCGATGTGGGCGGCGTGGTGCGCGCGCGCGCGTTGGCCAAGCAGCTGGGCTGCGACCTGGCCATCATTGACAAGCGCCGCCCCAAGGCCAACGTCTCCGAAGTGATGCACGTCATCGGTGACATTGAAGGACGCAACTGCGTCATCATGGACGACATGATCGACACCGCTGGCACACTGGTGAAGGCCGCCGAGGTGCTCAAGGAACGTGGTGCCAAAAAGGTCTACGCCTATTGCACCCACCCGATTTTCTCCGGTCCCGCCATCGAGCGCATTGCCAAGGGCGACGCACTTGACGAAGTCGTGATCACCAACACCATTCCGCTCAGCGAGTCCGCCTCGCAGTGCCGGAAGATCCGCCAACTCTCCGTGGCCCCGCTGATCGCCGAAACGATCTCGCGGATTGCCAAGGGCGAGTCGGTGATGAGTTTGTTCTCCGACCAGGACCAGCTGTTCTAAGCATCCGTCGGTCAGGGGAGCATCCCGCCGGGCTGTTCTCAGCCCTTTTTACAACCTGAGCCTCACTGGTCGCGGTGGGTTCAAACTGGAGTTTGCTATGAAATTCGTCGCTTTTGAGCGCGCCAAGCAGGGAACGGGTGCGAGCCGCCGTCTGCGTATCTCGGGCCGCACGCCCGGTATCGTCTATGGGGGCACCGGTGAGCCCAGCCTGATCGAGCTGGATCACAACGCCTTGTGGCACGCCCTCAAGAAGGAAGCCTTCCACTCTTCCATCCTGGACATGGAACTGGCGGGTCAATCCGCCAAAGTGCTGCTGCGCGACGTGCAGTACCACCCGTTCAAGCAGCTCGTGCTGCACGTGGACTTCCCGCGTGTAGACGCCAACACCAAGCTGCACATGAAAGTGCCCGTGCACTACAGCGGTCAGGAATCTTCGCCCGCCGTCAAGGCTGACCAGTGTCTGGTCAATCTGGTCGTGACCGAACTGGAAGTGTCCTGCCTGCCCGCCGACCTGCCCGAGTTCATCGCGGTGGACCTGAGTGGCCTGAAGAAAGGCACCTCGCTGCACCTCAACGACATCACCCTGCCCAAGGGCGTGACCGCCGTGACCCACGGCAAGGTCAACCCGGTGCTGGTGTCGGTGGTGACCACGGCCGAGGAAGCTGCGCCAGCGCCCGCCGCCGAAGCCAAGAAGTGATGACGCGCCCCACTCGGGGCGACCGCTCACCCATGACGGCCCACCTCGGTGGGCCGTTTTCATGAGCGCGTGTGCGTGGTTCCGGCCAGTCTGCGCCAGCGTCCGCGCTAACCGCGCACAAACAGCGTGACCAGCGGATCGTGGCCCACCTGCCGGCTCCAATGGCCATGGACGCCGGGATCGAAAGTGGCGCCTTCGGGCAACAGATCGGCCGAGTAAAAATGCTGGCCCGGACCAAACACGCGCGAACTGCCGTCTTGCAGACCAATCTCCATCTGCCCCCCCAGAATGAAGACCCATTGCGGATGCGTGCTCACATGAAACTGGCTCCGAAAACCCACCGGGCTGTGGCGCAGTTGGTAGCCGCCGCTGGTCATCAGGGCTGACAGCTGTGATTGCGGCGTGCCCTGATCCAAAGGGATGCTGTCCTCACGGAAACGGGCCCGACCGTCGGTGTCGGTGAATAAGACGACGCGTGTGAAATGAGTCATCGGGGCATGATAAACGGGGAATTAAAATCCGTGGTTTCAACAGCCTCTGGATCTACACCATGAACCGCTGCACTTGCCCCCACGGGGAGGCTCGCCCATGAGCCGCAAAGTCTTCATCAAAACTTTCGGCTGCCAGATGAACGAGTACGACTCGGACAAGATGGCAGACGTGCTGGGCCAGGCCCAGGGTTACGAAAAAACCGACAACGTCGAGGAAGCCGACCTCATCCTGTTCAACACCTGCTCGGTACGTGAGAAGGCGCAAGAGAAAGTGTTCTCGGATCTGGGGCGCGTCAAGCACCTCAAGGCCAAGGGCGTGAAGATTGCGGTGGGCGGCTGCGTGGCCAGCCAGGAGGGGGACGCCATCGTGGCGCGCGCGCCGTTCGTGGACGTGGTGTTTGGCCCGCAAACCCTGCACCGCCTGCCTGAGTTGCTCAACCAGCGTGAGGCGCTACGCAAACCCCAGGTGGACATCAGCTTCCCCGAGATTGAGAAATTCGATCACCTGCCACCGGCGCGTGTGGAAGGCGCCAGTGCCTTCGTGAGCATCATGGAAGGTTGCTCCAAGTACTGCAGTTATTGCGTGGTGCCGTACACGCGCGGCGAAGAAGTGAGCCGCCCCCTGGATGACGTGCTCACGGAAGTGGCCGGTCTGGCCGCGCAAGGCGTGAAGGAAATCACGCTGCTGGGCCAGAACGTCAACGCCTATCGTGGCGCCATGGGGGGCACGACCGAGATCGCCGACTTCGCCTTGCTGCTGGAATATGTGGCCGAGTTGCCTGGCATCGAGCGCTTGCGCTACACCACCAGCCACCCCAACGAGTTCACCCAGCGTCTGATCGAGGTCTATGACCGCGTGCCGCAACTGGTCAGCCACCTGCATCTGCCGGTTCAGCATGGCAGTGATCGCATCCTGATGGCCATGAAGCGCGGCTACACCGCCATGGAATACAAGAGCACCATCCGCAAGCTGCGTGCGGTGCGACCTGAACTGTCCCTGAGCTCGGACTTCATCGTCGGTTTTCCCGGCGAGACCGAAGACGATTTTGGCAAGATGATGAAGCTGATTGATGACGTCGGTTTTGACGCCTCGTTCAGCTTCATTTTCAGCCCGCGCCCGGGCACACCTGCCGCCAATCTGGCCGATGACACGCCCCACGAGGTGAAGCTGCGCCGCCTGCAACACCTGCAAGCAACGATTGAAACCAACGTGCGGCGCATCAGCGAAAGCCGGGTGGGCACGGTGCAGGCCCTTCTGGTGGAAGGCCCTTCGCGCAAGGACCCCAACGAGCTGATGGGACGCACCGCGTGCAACCGCATCGTCAACTTCGCCGCTGGTGCGGGCGGTGCGCGGCTGGTGGGTCAGATGGTGGATGTGCGCATCACGTCGGCGTTGCCGCATTCGTTGCGCGGCGAAGTGGTGGTCCGAGAGACGGCTTCACCCGCCTGCGGGGAGGTCAGCGCTGGCGCGCGTTGATCATCCAAGCTGATCAACGCGGCATGCCGGGAAAGCCGCCGCCCCCCATGCCGCCAAAGCCCTTCATGCCCCCCAGGCGCTTCATCATCTTCATGAGGCCGCCGCCTCGCATTTTTTTCATCATGTCCTGCATCTGGCCAAATTCATTGAGCAGGCGGTTGACCTCCTGCACCTGAACGCCAGCACCGGCGGCAATCCGACGCTTGCGCGTGGCCTTGATGAGGTCGGGTTTACTCCGCTCCTTGGGCGTCATGCTGTGGATGATGCCCTGTTTGCGCAGCATGTCACGCTCCACGCGCGCCAGGTCGGCGTCCTGGGCCTTGGCTTGCAACTGGGTGGGCAGCTTGTCCATCAGGCTGGAGAGCCCCCCCATTTGGCGCATCTGCTGCAACTGGGCCAGAAAATCGTTCAAGTCAAAGCCGTCACCGCTCTTGACCTTGGCGGCCAGTTTTTGCGCGGCTTCCATGTCCACACCGGCCGTGACCTGCTCCACCAGGGCCACAATGTCGCCCATGCCCAGCACACGGCCCGCATGACGCTCGGCATCGAACACCTCCAGACCATCGATCTTCTCGCTGGTGCCGGCGAACTTGATAGGCGCGCCCGTGATCTGCCGCACCGACAGGGCTGCGCCACCGCGTGAATCGCCGTCCATCTTGGTCAGCACAATGCCGGTGAGCGGCAGCGCATCCTTGAAGGCCTTGGCTGTGTTGACCGCGTCCTGCCCCTGCATGGCGTCCACCACGAACAAGGTTTCCACCGGGTTGAGCAGTTGGTGCAATTCCTGGATTTCACGCATCAGCGCTTCGTCAATGGCCAGGCGGCCGGCCGTGTCCACCAACAGCACGTCAAAGAAATGCCGCCTGGCATGGTCAATGGCCGCACGGGCAATGTCGGCCGGCTTTTGACCGGCTTCACTGGGGAACCATTCCGCACCGGCTTGCGCGGTCACGGTTTTCAACTGTTCGATGGCGGCCGGACGGTACACGTCGGCCGACACCGTCAACACTTTCTTCTTGCGCTTTTGAATGAGATGGCGCGCCAGCTTGGCCGTGGTGGTCGTTTTACCCGCCCCTTGCAGACCCGCCATCAAAATGACGGCCGGCGGCTGCGCCGCCAGGTTGAGATCGGACACGCCTTCGCCCATCGTGGCGGCGAGTTCGCGCTGCACGATACCCACCAGCGCCTGGCCTGGCTTGAGCGAGCCCAGCACTTCTTGCCCCAGCGCTTGATCTTTCACGCGCGCCATGAAGTCGCGCACCACCGGCAGCGCCACGTCGGCTTCGAGCAGGGCCATGCGAACCTCACGCAGCATGTCTGCCACGTTGGATTCGGTGATGCG
>VEQI01000007.1 GCA_018883305.1 Limnohabitans sp.
GCCCAGCACACTGCCCAGCCCGCCCGTGATCACAGCGGCCAGATAGAAAATGGAGAGGTTGAGCGAGAAATACTCTGGCGTGATGGCGCCATAAAAATAGCCCAGTACACCACCGGCCACGCCCGCATAAAACGCCCCGATGGCAAAGGCCTGCAACTTGGTGGTCAGCAAGTGCACGCCCAGAATTTCCGCCGAAATATCCCGGTCACGCACCGCAATGAATGCACGGCCGATATAGGTGCGCGCCAGATTTCTCGCGGCCACGGCCATCAAAAACACCAGGCCGTAAATGAGATAGAAATTGTCGAAGTCCCCGCTCAAGGCATAGCCGAAGAGGCTGGCCTTGGGAATGCTGGTGCCCTGAATGCCCCCGGTGACGGAGCTCCACTCGCGAAACACAAACGTCAGCAGGAAGTGCGCCGCCAGCGTAGCGATGGCCAGGTAAATGCCCTTGACCCGAAGACTGGGCAAGCCCACCACCACGCCAAGCGCCGCAGCCAACAGGCCAGCGATGGGCAGCGTGATGAAAAAGGGCACACCCATCTTACCCAGATAGGCCACCGTGTAACAACCCACACCCAGGAAGGCGCCATGGCTGAGTGAAATGAGGCCGGCATTGCCCGTGGTGAGGTTCAAGCCCAGCGTGGCCAGAATATGAATGCCGATGATGCAGGCCATGGCCAAGAGGTACTTGGTGGACCAGAAGGGCAAGGTCAGCAGCAACACCACCAGCACCGCCACCCACCAGCGCTTGACAGGGGTGTTCCACATCCGCTCTTCGGAGAGATATTGCTCGTAAAAAACGCCGGTTCTCACGTCACAGCCTTTCGATGGTGCGGGTGCCGAAGATGCCGTAAGGCCGGATCACCAGAATCAACAACACCACCAGGTAAGGCACGATGTCTCGCGCCTTGCCGCCCAGATAACCCGCCGCCAGGGACTCCACCAGGCCAATCATCAGACTGGCCACAATGGCGCCCAGCACACTGTCCATGCCACCCAGGATGATGGCGGCAAACACGCTCAAGGCAGCAGCAGCCAGCGCGGGCGAGAGTCCGGCCGAATTGGAAATCAGCACGCCCGCCACGGTGCCCACCCCACCCGCCAGCATCCAGGTCAGGCGCGAGGCAAAGTGGATATTGATGCCCAGCGTGGCTGCGGTCACAGGATCGCTGGCCGTGGCACGCAAGGCCACACCCGTCTTGGAGTAGCGGAAAAACAGCAGGAAGCCGATGATCAACAACGCAGACACGGCAAAGTTGCCCAGGACCGTCCCGGGGATCAGGATCTCGCCCAGAAACACGGGCGAACGCGGCAGCAAGGGCGGCGGCGCATAAGTGTCGCCCCCCCAGATGGCCTCCACGCCACCATGCATGATGCTGGCCATGCCAATGGTGGCCATCATCACCGACACCGTGGGTTGCCCGGACAAGGGCCGCAGCACCGCACGCTCCACCACCAAGGCCAGCAAGGCAATGGCTCCCAGCGACACCACAAAGGCCAGCAGGGGTGGCAAGCCAAAGGTGGACGCCGCGGCGTAATAAAGATACGCCCCCACCATCATGATTTCACCCACTGCGAAATTCACCGCGCCCGTGCCCTTATAAACCAGCACAAAGCTCAAGGCGATGAGCGCCATCACCCCGCCGCTGAGCAGCCCCAGAAGGCTGTATTCCAGGAACTCGATCATTTCTGCACCGTATCCGCGCCCAGATAGGCTTCAATGACCTTGGGGTTGGTCCGTACCGCCGCCGGCTTGTCTGCCGCAATGACCTGACCAAAATTCAGCACCACCACATGGCTGGAAATGTCCATCACCATGCCCATGTCGTGCTCCACCAGCAACACCGTGACGCCCCACTCTTCCTGGACATCCAAGATGAAGCGGGCCATGTCCTCGGTCTCTTCGCGGTTCATGCCGGCCACCGGTTCATCCAGCATCAACACACGGGGACGCATGGCCAATGCTCGGGCCAGTTCAACGCGCTTTTGCAGACCATAGGGCAACACATCAACGGACTGATGTCGGATGTGGTCGATCTCCAGAAAGTCAATGACCTTGCGTTCGATGTCCTCGCGCAGCGCCAGTTCTTCCTCACGCACCGTGCGGCTGTAGGTGAGTGCCGACAACATGCCGCCACGCATGGTGTGGTGTCCGCCCAGCTTGATGTTCTCCAACACCGACAACCCCCGGAACAAGGCGATGTTCTGGAAGGTTCTAGCCAGACCGCGCCGGGCCCGCGCACTGATGTGAACACGGGTGATGTCTTCATCTCCCAGATGAATGCTGCCTTCGTTGGGACGATAGAACCCCGAGATGGTGTTGAAGACGCTGGTCTTGCCGGCGCCATTGGGGCCAATCACGGCGGTGATTTCGCCCGCACGCGCGGAGAAGGAGACGTTGCGCAGCGCATGAATGCCACCAAATCGCAGGCTCACGTCCTGCACGGACAAAGACAGCCCGGCATTCGAGCGGGCGTCATGCGATGTCGCGTCAGCGGCAGCGAGGATCATGGGTGGCAATTCCCTGGGATGGTGTGCGAAAACACGAGGCGGCAGAAAATTCGCATCGAGAAGGTAATGCACATATCCATACAGTAGCGTACTATATGAACGGGTTTAATCCGTGATAACCCTGAAGCCCGCAGGCAGCGGCCGCTCAGGCCTCGTCGCTGCCCAGGTAATCCAGCAAATTGCGCTTGATGCTGACCAGTGTCTTGGTAGTCGCTTCCAGCTGCGTTTCAGCAATGCCCTTGAGGATCACTTCATTGAACTGGTGGTTGACCTTGCGCATCTTGTTGACCAGTTGCTTGCTCTGCGGCTGCAAATACACCCGGTTAACGCGTCGGTCACTGGCGTCGGATTCGCGGCGCACCAAATCAGACTTCTCCAACCGGTCGATCAGGCCCCCAATGGCCACTTTGCCCAGATCCAGCTCCTCCGCCAACTGCGACTGCGTCATGCCATCCTGGCGCGACAGGTAGGCCAGCACCCACCACTGAGAGCGAGTCACATTCAGCGGTTTGAGACAGCGGTCAAACGCACTTCGACGCAGACGGGAAACGTCGTGGATGAGAAATCCGAGCCGAAGCTCCCAGTCGATGGTGGTGTTGTCAGTGGGCATGCCGTTCGCTTCTCAAGGGGGAGGCGTCATTACAGTAAGTTTGCGTATCATTTATACCAGATCCCGCCACGCCAGCTCAGACGGGATCCCAGGTGAAGACATCGCCCGAGCGGTGCAGCGGATAGAGGTCGTTGTCAAACATCGGTAACGCCGTCTGCAACACACGCTCAGGTGTCCAGCCATCGCCACAGTGGGCCGTGCGGATCGGGCGCGGCTGACTGAAGAGATAGATTTCGTTGTTGCGCACGCCAAACACCTGTCCGGTGACATGACTTGCCTCATCGGCACACAGGGCCACCACGAAAGGCGCCACTTTTTCGGGTACCAGCTTCATCAGGCCTTCCACACGCTTTTTCTGCTCCGGGGTGTCGGAAGGGATAGAGCTGACCATGCGGGTCCATGCAAAGGGGGCCACGGCGTTGGAGCGCACGCCGAATTTCTGCACGTCCAGCGCAATCGATTTCGACAAAGCCATGATGCCCAACTTGGCCGCGCTGTAGTTGGCTTGCCCAAAGTTGCCAATCAGGCCTGAGGTGGACGTCATGTGCACATAGGCACCACTGCCCTGCTCCTTGAAATGCGGCGCAGCCGCACGGCTGACGTTGAAACTGCCCTTCAGGTGCACGGCAATCACGGCATCGAACTCTTCTTGCGACATGCGATGGAACATCACATCCCGCAGAATGCCCGCGTTGTTCACCACGATGTCGATGCGCCCGAACGTATCCACCGCTGTGCTCACCATTTGACTGGCATCCTTCCAGTCAGCCACGGAGCCGCCATCGGCCACCGCCTCACCGCCCATGGCGCGAATGGCGGCCACCACCTCGGCGGCAGGTTGCTCATGATCGGCTTGACCATCCAGCGTGGCACCCAAATCATTCACCACCACTTTGGCACCCGCTTGCGCCATGGCCAGGCAAATGCCCCGCCCCACGCCACGGCCACCACCGGTCACCAGAGCCACTTTGCCTTCCAGCAGTTTTTTTGTCATTGCATACTCCTTGTTTCAAGCGGAAGCCGCCAGACGACGCTGACGCGCCAACGCAAAATCCACATACCAGTCAAATGCCCCCGGGTTGGCACAGGCATCCTTGTTGACCACGTCGGTCAGTGTGCGGCCGAGCAGGATTTTCTTCACCGGCAGTTCTTGCTTTTTACCAGTCAGCGTACGGGGAACTTCCCGGACCTGAAGAATGTCATCCGGGGTGAAGCGGGGCGAGAGTTGTTCACGGATGGCTTGCCGAAGCCGATCTCGCAAGAGCTCGTCCAGCGTCAGCCCGTCCCGCAGCACGACGAACAGGGGCATGTAACTGGGTTGACCAAGGTGCTCAATATCCACCACCAGACTGTCGATTACCTCAGGCAAGGATTCCACCGCGTTGTAGAGCTCACTGGTGCCCATGCGGTGGCCATGACGATTGAGCGTGGCATCGCTGCGGCCATACACCACCGCCCCACCGCTGGGCGTGATGCGAAGCCAGTCACCATGCCGCCAGACGCCAGGGTAGGTGTCGAAATAGCTGTCCCGATAGCGATGTCCATCGGCATCGCCCCAGAAGTAAATGGGCATGGAGGGCATGGGTTGCCGGCACACCATTTCACCCACCGCATCCATCAAGGGGTGGCCCTGCTCATCCCAAGCCTCGATGTCCGCGCCCAGACAGCGGGCCTGCATCTCACCCTCGATGGTGGGCAATTCGGGCGTGCCGCCCAGGAAAGCGCTGGCCAAATCGGTGCCGCCCGCAATCACGGCCCACCACACATCGCGGCGCACTTGAGACTGACCCCAGCGATACGCTTCGGGGGACAAGGGCGAGCCGGTCGAACCGAGTGCTCGCAGTTGACGAATGCCTGGCAAGTGCCCTGGCTCGATGCCGGCTTTCATGCAGGCCGTATAGAACGCCGCCCCGGCGCCCAAAAAAGTGACCCCTGTGTCAGACACGAATCGCCACAAGGCATCGGGCTGGGGATAACTGGGGTGACCATCGTAGATGCACACGGTGCAGCCCAGCAGCAACGAGGAGATGGACAAGTTCCACATCACCCAGCCCGCGCTGCTGTACCAGTGAAAGCGATCCCCCGTGCGCGCACTGGGGCCCAGGTCAAGATGAAAGGCGTGCAGCTTGAGCATTTCCAGCACCACGCCCCCGTGGCCATGCACGATGGGCTTGGGCAGGCCGGTGGTGCCGCTGCTATAAACAGTCCACAGGGGATGATCAAACTCAACCCACTCGGACTCTGGCACCGGCGCATGTTGCAGGCATGTCGCCCACAGATGTCGCTGCCCCGTCCAATCGGCTTCAACCCGGGACGATACCGTGGCCCCCGCCTGGGTCAGATAAGGCACCATGATGCAATGCTGAATGGATGGCAACTCGTTGAGCAAGGCATCGACCAGTTCACGCCGGTCTGCCACCTTGCCGCCATACACGGTGCCATCGCATGCGATCAACACTTTGGGATCGATCTGACGGAATCGATCACGAACCGTGCCCACGCCCATGTCGGTGGCGCACAGGCTCCACACAGCCCCCAGCGATGCGCAGGCCAGAAAGCCCACCACGGCTTGAGGAATGTTGGGGAGATAAGCGGCCACCCGGTCCCCCGGTACCACGCCCATGTCACGCAGTGCGCCAGCCAGTGCATGGGCCTGCCCCATCAACGCCGCCCAGCTCAGGGTTTGCGTTTGCCCTTGCGCTTGCAAGTGTTCGTTGCGAAAGACCAGGGCCGGCACGCCTGCCGCATCGGCGGTGGCGGCATGGCGCTGCACTTGACGGGCGTAATTGAGCTGTGTGCCTGGAAACCATTGTGCACCCGGCATCTTGGCCTCACGCAGGCCTTGTACCGGCGGCTGGGGTGACTGCACGTCAAAGTAGTGCCACACCGACAACCAAAATTGCTCCACGTCGGCAATGGACCAGCGCCACAGTTCGTCGTAGCTGGCCAAGGTCAGTTGATGCCGCGCATTCACCCATTCGCGAAAAACCTGCGTGTTCGCTGTCATGGCGCTGTCTCCTCGTCTGTCTGGCCTGACGGACCGGGAAAACCCTAGACGCAAATGTCAGGCAAGCGCTTTTCCTGTTGTAGTTCGCTAGTGTATCATGAGGTGAAGCACATTTTGCAACCATTCAATAACGCACAGCACAGGTCAATGCCATGGTGACCACCGACATCGGATTGCTGGCCACCGCCCGCTACATTCCTCGACTTCGCCTGGAGCGCAAGGACATCTTTGCGCAGCACCGCTGGATGGCGCCCGGCCTTCGATCCCTGGCGCAGGGACAAAAGGCTATTGCGCATTGGGACGAGGACACCATCACCCTGGCCGTGGAAGCCGTGCGTTCGGTGCTGCCTGGTGCTGCCACCCGTATCGGCGCCTTGCACCTGGCCTCCACCACCTTTCCTTTTGCCGAGCGCCTCAACGCTGGGGTCGTGGCAGCGGCACTGGGGCTGGCACCGTCCACGTTGCTGCGTGATACAGGCTCCAGCGCGCGTGCGGCCACCACGGAGCTGATCGCAGCGCTGAATGCCCCTGCCACCTCGGACGCACAACTCATCGTGGCCGCCGAGCGGCGCACGCCCAAACCCGCCAGCGCACAGGAAATGCTGTGCGGCGATGGCGCAGCCGCTGTGCTGGTGGGACGTGGCGACCTGATTGCACAGTGCGTGGGCACGCACACGGAATATGCCGATTTCGTGGACCACTTCCGTGAGTCCGGTCAAGCGCACGACTATGGCTGGGAAGAACGCTGGGCCCGAGAGGAAGGCTATTTGAAGATTGCCGTGAACGCCATTCGCACGACGCTGACCCGGCATGGCCTGGAGGCCTCGGCGGTGGATCATTTCGTTATGCCCGCGCCCTTGCCCAAGGTGAATGAAGCCGTGGCCAAACGGGTGGGCATTGCCGCCACGGCTGTGTCAAGCACGCAAGGTGACACCATTGGCGATTTGGGCACGGCACAACCCCTGGCCATGCTGGATCATGCGCTTCGACAAGCGCAACCCGGTGCGCTCATTGCCTTGGTGAGTTTTGGCAGTGGATGTGACGTGCTGTTGCTGCGCCGCACTGAACAACCCTGTCCGGGTCAGCCACCCGGTCCCGGCAAGGCCGAGACCAGTTACCTGAAGTACCTGTCCTTCACGCAGCAAATCGATCTTGAATGGGGCATGCGCGCCGAAATGGACAACAAGACCGCGCTGACCGCTGCCTGGCGCGACCACGGCCGCGTGGCGCATTTTGAGGGCGGCACCTGCCGGCATTGCGGCACCCTGCAATTTCCCGCCGGGCGTCTGTGCGTCAACCCGGACTGCCAGACCCAGGACAGCCAGGAACCCACATCGCTGGCCGATGTGCCGGCACGGGTGCTCAGCCACACCAGCGACTTTCTGGCCTACACCCCGCACCCCCCCTTTCAGTTCGGGCACATCGACTTTGAAGGCGGTGCGCGCGTGCTGATGGAATTTGCCGACACCGATGACGGCGAACTGCAACCCGGCCTGCCGGTGCGCATGGTCTACCGGATCAAGGAGTTCGACGCCAAGCGTGGCTTTCGACGCTATTTCTGGAAAGCCACGCCGGTGCGTGACGCGGCCTGACCCTCACAGGAGAACACATACATGGCCTCTGGTATTCGTGACAAGGTCGCCATTCTGGGAATGGGGTGTTCACGCTTTGGCGAGCGCTGGAACTGCGGTCCCGACGACCTGATGTTAGAGGCTTTTCAAGAGGCCACCGCAGACGCTGGCATTGACAAGCGCCAGATCGAGGCCGCCTGGTTTGGCGTGTGCCTGGAAGAAAACAACGTTGGCAAAACCGCCGTTCCTCTGGCGCAAGCCTTGCGCCTGCCAGGTATCGCGGTCACTCGGGTGGAGAACGCCTGCGCCACCGGCAGCGAGGCGTTGCGGGGCGCAGCCTACGCCGTCGCCAGTGGCGCTTACGACATGGTGCTGAGCCTGGGCGTGGAAAAACTTAAAGACACGGGTTACGGCGGATTGCCCGTGCGCACGCGTGGCGTGAACAATGACCTGTGGTTACCCAATAGCACCGCACCCGGCGCATTCGCGCAACTGGCGTCGTCGTATGCGCACAAGCATGGCGTGTCCGTACCCGACCTGCGTCGCGCCATGGCCCGAGTCTCGGTCAAGAGTCACCAGAACGGCGCGCTCAACCCCAAGGCTCATCTGCGCAATCGCATCACCGAAGAGGATGTGCTGAAAGCCCCCACCATCGCAGCCCCATTGGGCCTCTACGACTGCTGCGGTGTGAGTGACGGCGCGGCCTGCGCCATTCTCACCACCCCCGAGATTGCACGCGCACTCAAGCCCGACGCCGAGATCATCACGCTCAAGGCACTTGACCTGAGCGTGAGCAACGGCGAGGAAGCGTCCTTCCAGCAATGGGACGGTGCCAGCATTGCCACCGCCCGTCGCGCATCGGCCCGGGCCTATGCGGCGGCCGGCATCACAAACCCGCGAGAGCAGATCCACATGGCTGAAGTCCATGACTGTTTCTCCATCACGGAAGCTGTGCTGATGGAAGACCTGGGGTTCAGCGCCCCGGGACGCATGGTGCACGACATTCTGGACGGCGTGTTTGACCGCAATGGAGTCTTGCCTGTGCAAACAGATGGGGGCCTGAAATGCTTTGGCCACCCGATTGGCGCATCCGGTCTGCGCATGGTCTACGAAATTTACCAACAGCTGCACACCCGCGCAGGCGAACGACAGTTGCCACGGGTGGACCTGGGTCTGGCACAGAACCTGGGCGGGCATCCGCATCAAAACGTGTGCTCGGTGTCCATCATTGGCCGTTTGGGCGCTTGAACACACCACCACACGCACCACATCACCAGGAGAATTTACATGAAGGGATTGAAGGGAAAAACCGCCATCGTCACCGGCGCCGGCAGCGGCATCGGCCGCTCGATCGCCCTGCGATTGGCGGCAGAGGGCGTGAAGGTGGGGCTGTTTGACATCCGAGCGGATGCGGCCACGGATACCCTGAACGCCATCCAAGCCGCCGGTGGCCACGGCATCGCCGTCACCTGTGACATCACCGACTACGCAGCCGTGGTGACCGCCGTGGCCCAATTTGAAACCGCCAGTGGCCAGGGCACGGACATTCTGGTGAACAACGCGGGCTGGGACACGCCCATTCCCTTTCTCAAAACCGATGAGACGTTCTGGAAGAAAGTGGTGGCCATCAACTACTTTGGCCCGTTGCACATGACACATGCTGTGGGCCAGGGCATGAACACGCGAAAGGCAGGACGCATCATCAACATTGCCTCTGACGCCGGCCGGGTGGGCTCCTCTGGCGAAGTGGTTTACTCCGGCTGCAAGGGCGCCACCATTGCCTTTGGCAAAGCGCTGGCGCGCGAACTTGCACGCAGCAACGTCACCATCAACACTGTCTGCCCGGGACCCACCGACACGCCCGCCATGGATGCATTTGTCGGCACAGGCGAACAGGGCCAAAAAATCCGTGACGCCATGGTGCGCATGGTGCCCCTGGGACGCATTGGTCAACCGGACGATTATCCGGGCCTGGTGGCTTTTCTGGCCAGCGACGACGCGGCCTTCATCACGGGTCAAACCATCAGTGTGTCTGGCGGTCTGACCATGCACGGCTGACCTTCCCTTATTTCATCTTTCTTCACTGAACTGCGAGAACACCATGTCTGACTACAAAGATATCCTGTACGAAGTCGGCCCCAATGCCGTGCGCATCACCATCAATCGACCCGAGGTGTTCAACGCCTTTCGCACCCAGACGGTGGAAGAGCTGATCCTCGCTTTCCGCCGCGCCGATGAAGAGCGCTCGGTCAACGCGGTCATCTTCACGGGTGCCGGTGAAAAAGCCTTTTGCACCGGTGGCGACCAAAAGTCCCACCTGACTGAGGATGGCCTGTATGGCCCGCGTGGCATGGTGGGCCTGCCCATTGAGGAATTGCAAAGCGCCATCCGCGATTGCCGCAAAGTGGTCATGGCACGGGTGCAAGGTTTCTCCATTGGTGGTGGCAATGTGTTTGCCACCATCTGCGATCTGACGATTGCCTCCGACAAGGCGCAGTTCGGCCAGGTGGGCCCCAAGGTGGGCTCGGTGGACCCAGGCTTTGGCACCGCGTATCTGGCGCGCGTCATCGGTGAAAAGCGTGCGCGTGAAATGTGGCTCACCTGCAACCGAATCCCGGCGCAACAAGCGTATGAGTGGGGACTGGTCAACAAGGTGGTGCCGCATGACCAACTGGATGCTGAATGCGAGGCCTGGGCCGCGGGCATCAACACCATGAGCCCCACAGCACTGGCCATTGCCAAGCGTTCCTTCAACGCCGACTCCGAGAGCATCCGTGGCATCAGCTTCATGGGCGTGGCCGCCGTCAAGGGCTACTACCAAACCGAGGAATCCAAGGAAGGCGTGCGTGCCTTCAACGAGAAGCGTCCGGCGGATTTCAAGAAATACGCCGGCTGACCCTGCCTCCCTTCCTTGTTGGAGAACCTCTTGGCTGCGCTGATCACCTCCACCCTTGACAGCGATGGTTTGCTGACTGCCACCATCGACATGACCGATCGGACGATGAACGTGTTCTCGTTCGAGCTGATGGATGCCCTCGATGCCTTGATGGACCGTGTGGAAGAAGATGCTGCGGTGCGCTGCGTGGTGCTCACCTCCGGTAAGAGCAGCTTTCTGGCGGGGGCAGATCTGGTCATGGTTCGAGGCTTTTGCCGTGAAGCCAAAACCGCCACTCATGAACGCATGTTTGACCAATGCGGTCGACTGGGTCGCCAATTTGTCCGCTTGGAAAACAGCGCCAAACCCTGGGTGGCTGCGGTCAATGGGCTGGCGTTAGGCGGCGGCCTGGAGCTGGCCATGGCATGCCGCGAGCGGTTGGTGTCGGATGATCGCCGCATTCAACTTGGCCTGCCTGAAATTCGCTGGGGCCTCTTGCCTGGTGCGGGTGGCACACAACGCATGCCGCGCCTGATTGGCTATGAGGCCGCCATGTCGCTCTTATTGAGTGGGCGGTCTCTCACGCCGGCGCAAGCCGTAGAAGCGGGTCTGTTCAAGCAAGCCTTTCCTGCCAACGACTTGCTGGCCCATGCCCAGGCTTTGGCACGTTCGCTGGTGGGACAACCGTATCTGCCCAGTGCCAAGTTTGCTCACCTGGCACAAGCAGATGTGCCGGCGCACAGTGAAGCGGTGGCGCGGGAACAAGCCAGCCGCTTTGGCGTGAGCGCTGAAGACTTGACGCTCTATCCAGCTTACAGCGCCATCATTGACAGCGTGCTTCTGGGCGCGCATCTGCCCCTCCACGAAGCCACTACCCTGGAGATGAACCAGTTTCTGCGGCTCATGTTCACGCCGGTGGCGGGACGCATGGTCCGCACGCTGTTTCTGGGGCGACTGCGCGCGGAGCGCGATCTCACGCCGTCGGCCGAGCAGGCCTGTGTAGCCATTCGCTGGCAGGCGTTCAGCGAACCCAACGCACCGTGGGCAGAACTGCTTACTCGACTCAAGATCGACAAATCCACGCTGGACGCCTTGCCTACAGACACGTTGGAGATGCAGGATACGCAAGGTCAATGGCACCGCATTCATTTATTCACCACATCACACGCACCAGCGCCTGGCCAACTTCTGCCCGCCGCCTGGCTGGCACCCACGGGTGCCTATGGTCGCGTGATGGAGTTGGTGGGCACGCCAGGCCCAGCCTTGTCGCTCATGAGTGCCTTGAGCCTGCGCCTGTGGATACTGCCGTGGCTCTCGCACAGTCAGGAGAGTCAGCTCAAGCGGCTTCAAGGTGTTGACCTGGCACAGCAAGCCAAACAGGTCGTGCAACACGCAGCACACACACCCGAGCTGGACCTGAGCTTGATGGACGTGGCTCTGTGTCTGGCCGATGTGTGTCCCGGCTGGACCGGCGGACCGCTGTCCTGGTTGTGGGACGAACAAGCCACTCAATTGCCGTCATGGTCCGCCGCTGAGCAGCAAGCCTGGCAGACCCTGTCTGATCGCCTACAGCAACACTTCGCATGATCGACCCCAGTCACATCGGGTTCACCACCCCGCCCACCCAAGTACGCGTCGACGCCTGGCGCGTGCAGTTGTTCTGTCGCGCCATTGGAGAGACCGATCCTGTCTATGTGGATGAAGCCGCCGCTCACGCGGCAGGCCACCGTGCCTGCCCGGTGCCCCCCACCTTCATCAAGGCCCTGGAGTCTGAACACTTCAGCAGTGCAGCCCTGATGCAGCGCATGGGCATTCCTCTGAAAAGCGTGCTGCATGCGCAACAGCAATTCACCCACCATGCCCCCATCCATGTGGGCGACGTGGTGACCCTCCATCGCCAGATCACGGATGCCTATGACAAACGTGACGGCGAACTCACCTTCGTGGTGATTGACACGCACTATGACGTGGGCACGCAACGCATGGCCACCAGTCGGCAGACCATTCTGTCTCGGCGACCACCGGCGCCACGTTCGGAGAGCGCCGCATGACACGCGCTTTTCCCGACTCCTTGTCGCTGCAAACCGAGCCTATCAGTGCCGTGGCGCTGGCGCTCTTCGCCGCTGCGGCGGGTGACCACAACCCCCTGCACCTGGACGAGTCCGTGGCCAGTGCCGCCGGCTTCGAACAACCCCTGATCCACGGCATGCTGACCATGGCACATGTGGGACGTTTGTTCACGTCTCACTTTGGCGCCGGCAGTGTGGCCGATCTGGACACGCGCTTCACCGGTGTGGCCATGCGTGGCCAACGACTGACGCTGCAAGCCCAGCTAGAGCGCTTGGAGGACGGCGAAGCCCTGTACCGCATCACCGCGCAGCATGACGGCGGCACGCCCGTGGTGCAAGGCCAGGCCCGCGTTCTCTGGCCGGCCAAAGGCTGAGCATGCGCCACTGGCTGGACTTTTTGACGCCAGGCGCAAGCGTCTTTGTGCCCACGCTCAGCAATGAGTCCGCCTGCCTTCTTCGCGCGCTGCAAGCGGAACCGGACCGCGCGCGTGAGGTGGAATTTTTCGCGTTCCAATTTCCCGGCATTGATACTGCGGACTATCTGGCCCTGCACCCCTCGGCACGTCAGACCAGCTGCTTCATGAGCCCGGCCTTGCGGCGTGGTCTGGCCACGCAACGCGCCACCTGCCTGCCGCTGGACTATCGGGGCATGATCCAGTACCTTGCGCATCAACACCCGCCCGATGTGGCCATCGCGCAGCTGACCCCGCCTGACCGTGACGGCTGGTGTGCCGCCGGTCTGTCCTGCGACTTTCTGCCGCTGGTGTGGTCCAGAGCCAAACATCGCGTGGCCCACCTTAATCCACGTCTGCCACGCCTGAACAGCAGTTTCCGCGTGCACCTGTCTGAGCTGTCCGCTTGGGTAGAGTCTGATGAGGCCTTGCTGGATTTCAAAGAACCCGCGGCAGGTGCACTCGAAGACGCTGTGGGCCGCCACGCCGCTGAACTGATTCACGACGGCGACACCCTGCAATTCGGCATAGGCGCCGTGCCCTTGGGGCTGGCCCACCACTTGCGTGATCATCGCGGCCTGCGCTTTCATGGTGGCTTGGTGGCGTCAGCACTCCAGACCCTCAATGAGGCCGGGGCGCTTGACCCTGCAGCCCCCATCACCACCGGTGTGGTGCTGGGCAACGACGCCTTGCGTGAGTACGTGCGCCATCTGCCCAATTTGTGGCTCACCGATATTCGATACACCCATGCGCAGGCGGGCCAAGAACCGACGTGCCGCTTTGTGGCCATCAACAGTGCCATGGAGGTGGACCTGTTCGGTCAGGTCAACGCCGAGCGCATGGGCGGTGTGCAGCAAGCGGGTGCAGGTGGAATGCCGGCTTTTGCCCACGCTGCGCTCAACAACCCCGGCGGGCGCCTGCTGATTTGCTTGCCCGCCACCGCTCGACAAGGGACCGTGTCCCGCATCGTTGCGGCTTTGGGCGCTGGTTCAGCCTGCACCTTGCCGGCTTACCTCGCCGATGTGGTGATCACCGAGCATGGTGCCGCGCAAATCCGTCACCTGACGCCGGATGCACGCGCACAAGCCTTGATTGCCATTGCGGCTCCGGAGCACCGAGAGGCACTCCAGATCGCCTGGCGCCAACAGCGTCCCACTGCCTGACCACTTCCCCATGAACACCTGGCCCGACCCCTTGCTTCAAGGTTATCAAGCCGCCCCGATCGGCGGTGAATTTGCGTCCCGCAACGGACCGTTTTACGCCCGTTGGCATGAGGAGCGCTTCGAGCTGGCGTTTCGTGTGGAAGAACGGCATGTCAATCCCGGCAACACCTGTCATGGGGGCATGCTCAGTCTGTTCGCCGACATCCTGATTTCCACCGCCGCCAAATACCAGGCCGACCTGGGCCGCCATTTCTTGCCCACCATCAGCCTGCAGCAGGACTTTCTGGCAGCCGCACCCCTGGGCAGCTGGGTCACCGGCAAGGCCGATATTTTGAAAGTCACCAAAAACCTGGTGTTCTCCCAAGGCTTGATCCGGGCCGACGGCGTCATGGTGCTGCGCGCCAGTGGCGTGTTCCGCCGCGGCCCGCTGCTCAACGACTCGCCGGGCGATGGCCTGATGAAGCTGCCCGGCATGTCACCTTAGTGGTTTGCACCGATGGGCCCGTTGATGACAATGATATAAATTAATCATGTGTACGATTCACATACGTACACACTGGAGATCCACATGAATCATGTTGAACAGGAAGACCACCGCGCCATTCGTGAAGGCGTGGGCGCCGTGGTGCGTCGCTTTGACGACGAGTATTGGCTGGCCCGCGATGAAGACGGTGAATTCCCTCGCGCCTTCCATCAAGCCATGGCCGAGGCGGGTTGGCTGGGCATCACCATGCCCACGGAGTACGGTGGCTCTGGCCTGGGGGTGACGGAAGCCTGCATCATGATGCATGAGGTGTCCAGCCATGGGGGCGGCATGTCCGCCGCCTCCGCCGTGCACATCAACCTGTTTGGTCCCCACCCCATTGTGGTGTTTGGGACTCCCGATCAGCGTGCCGCATGGATTCCTCGCCTGATTTCAGGGCAGGACCAATGCTGCTTCGGCTTCACCGAACCTGACGCCGGCCTCAACACCACCGCCATCAAAACCTTTGCGCAAAAAGTGCCCGGGGGCTATGTGGTGCATGGGCAGAAGGTGTGGACGTCCACCGCGCAAGTGGCCAACAAGATCATGCTGTTGACCCGCACCACCAAGCTGGAAGACTGCAAGCGTCCCACGGATGGCATCACCATCTTCTACACTGACCTGGACCGCAGCAAGATCGAGGTGCGCAAGATCCCCAAGATGGGACGCAAGTCGGTGGACTCCAATGCCATCTTCATTGACGGCTTGTTCATTCCCGATTCAGACCGCATCGGGGAGGAAGGTAAGGGCTTTTCCTACATTCTGCACAGCCTCAATCCGGAACGCTTGCTGGTGGCCTCGGAGGCCGTTGGCATGGGGCAGGATGCGCTGCGCCGCGCCACCCAATACGCGAAAGATCGCGTGGTGTTTGACCGCCCAATTGGCATGAACCAATCCATCCAGCATCCGCTGGCAGAACGCTGGATGTACCTGGAAGCAGCGTGGGCCATGGTCATGAAAGGCGCCTGGCTGTATGACCACCAGCAACCTTGTGGCGCGGAGGCCAACACCTCCAAATTCCTGGGTGCCCGTGCCGGCTACGACGCCTGCTTGCAGTCCGTGTTGACACACGGCGGCTTTGGCTATGCCAAGGAATACCACGTCGAGCGCTTGTTGCGCGAGGTCACGATCACCCGCATCGCCCCCATCACCGAGCAGCTGATCATGTCGTTCATCGCAGAAAAAGTGCTTGATCTGCCCAAGTCTTACTAACCCCTCTATTTCACTCAGGACACGCCGTCATGATCCAACGAGACCTGTTCAATGCCGAGCATGAGGCTTTCCGTGACACGGTGCGTCGCTTCATCGACAAGGAGATCGCGCCCTACCATGAGTCTTGGGAAGAACAGGGATTGGTCCCACGTGATCTGTGGCTCAAAGCGGGCGCCGCTGGCATGCTGTGCTGCACGGTCCCCGAGCAGTACGGCGGTCTGGGCGTGGACTATTTGTTTGATGTGGTGGTCTTTGAAGAAATGGCTCGCTCGGGCTTTACCGGTCCGGGCTTTCTGATTCATTGCGACCTGGTCGCCACCTACATCAAGTCGTTCGGCACCGAAGCGCAAAAGCAACAATGGCTGCCCAAAATGGTACGCGGCGAGGCCATTGGCTCACTGGGCATGACCGAGCCGCATGCGGGCTCTGACCTCAAAGCCATCCGTACGCGCGCTGTGCGTGATGGCGATGACTACATCATCTCCGGTCAGAAAGTATTCATCTCCAATGGCCAGTTGTGCGACGTCATCGTGCTGGCCACCAAAACCGATTCCAGCGCCGGCGCCAAAGGCGTCACCCTGTTCCTGGTGGACACCAGTCTGCCCGGCTTTCGTCGCGGCAAGAACCTCAAGAAATTGGGCATGAAAGGACAGGACACCTCGGAGATGTTCTTTGACGAAGTGCGCGTGCCGGCCTCCGCCATGCTGGGTGAGGAAGGTCAGGGCTTCTCGCTCATGATGACCAAGCTGGCGCAGGAACGGCTGGCGCAGGCCATTCGCTCCGCCACCGTGTGTGAGACCGTGATCGACTACACCTTGGCGTATGTGGCCGAGCGCAAGGCGTTCAACCAGACCATTGCCGATTTTCAAAACACCCAGTTCAAACTGGCAGAACTCAAGACGGAAGCCGTCGTGGGACGCACCTTCACCGACAAATGCATTCAGTTATTCATGCAAGACAAGCTGGACGCTGTGGACGCCGCCATGGCCAAGATGTGGCTGAGCAACCTGCACTGCAAGGTGGTGGATGAGTGCCTGCAACTGTTTGGCGGCTGGGGCTACATGTGGGAATACCCCATTGCGCGCGCCTATGCCGATGCACGAATCGTCAAAATCGCCGGTGGATCGATCGAAGTGATGAAGCACATCATTGGTCGACACATGTTGTCCGACTATCGACGTCAGTCCACCTAGCCCCTGTCAGGAGCCTCACATGACCCCATCCATTTTTCGCGACGATGTGCTTGCCGGCAAACGCATCCTGATCACTGGCGGCGGCACGGGCCTGGGCAAAGAGCTGGCGCGCGCTTTTGTCTCACGTGGCGCCGCCGTCTACATCTGCGGGCGTCGACAGGCCGTGTTGGACGCAGCGGTGTCCGAGCTCACGGCCGAAGCTGCGCACGGCGGTTCCGTGCAGGCCATGATCTGCGACGTGCGCGACGCCACGCAGATTGAAGCCATGATTGACACCATCTGGGCCGACGGTCCCTTGACGGGTCTGGTCAATAACGCCGCGGCCAACTTCATTGCACCTTCGGTGGAGATCAGTCCACGCGGGTTTGAAGCCGTGCGCTCGACGGTGATGGATGGCGCCTTGTACGCCACCCTGGCTTGCGGGCGTCGTTGGATCGAGGCTGGCCTGCACGGCTCGGTGGTGAGCATGCTGGTCACCTGGGTCTGGACCGGCTCGCCCTATGTGCTGCCCTCCACCATGGCCAAGACCGCCGTGCATGGCATGACCATGTCACTGGCGGTGGAGTGGGGCCGACATGGCATTCGCGTCAACGCCGTTGCGCCGGGCCCCTTCCCCACCGAAAGCGCCTGGGAAAAACTTGCCCCCATCCCGAAGGCACACGTGGGCGCCGCTTCAGACAAGGACGTGCCCCTGGGCCGCTATGGACAAATGCCCGAGCTCTGCAATCTGCTGACCTTCCTTCAATCCGATGGCTGCGACTACATCACCGGCGCCACCATCCCCATTGATGGTGGCCACCACCTGGCCGCCCCCAGCACCTTTGCGGAACTGGGGCAATTGACACCACAGGACTGGGCCGATGCCAAGGCCGTGGTGCGGGCACGCGCGGTGCAAGAGAAATCTCAGCGCAGCTCGGGCTGAGTGCAGGCATACCCGCGGTGACATTGGGATAGAGACCATCCCATGAACTTTCAAGACCTGCGCCGTCACGCTACGGAAGACCCGGCTCGGCTGGCGTTGTCCACTCAAGACAGGTCGCTGACCTACGGCGAAATGGAGTCACACGCCAACCGCCTGGCGCATGTGTTGCGCGCCCTGGGCCTGCAGCGTGGCGATCACGTCGTCAGCCTGATGGGTAACGAACCCGATGTGCTGGCCCTGGCCTGGGCGTGCTGGCGCAGCGGCGTGTACCTCACGCCCATGTCCACGTATCTCACCGCATCGGAACTGGCTTATCTGGTCACGGATTCGGATGCGCGCGCCGTGTTCACCAGTGCGCGTCAGCAGACCCTGGCGCAGGCGCTTCAAGCCTCGCTGACAGTCGGTACGTGTCGCTGGCTGGTGACCGATGGTGAGTTCCCGGGATTTGAGTCGTTGGTGCCGTTGCTTGCCAGCGCCAGCGATCAACCTTGCTCCGATGAAACACCCGGCGCCTTGATGATGTACACCTCGGGTACCACAGGCGCCCCCAAGGGTGTCATTCGTCCCTTGTTGCCACCTGACTGGCACGGCACACCGCCCTTCGCCGCTGATTTGCACACGCTGTTCGGATTGGCCGGCGCTGACGTGCGCTATCTGTCCACCGCGCCGCTTTATCACGCCGCGGCCTTGCGCTGTGCCCTGGCGGTCACGGCAGGTGGCGGCTGGGTCTATGTGATGGACCGGTTTGATGCCTCCACCGCGCTGGATCTGCTGGCGAGCGAGCGCATCACCCACAGCCAGTGGGTGCCCACCATGTTTCAACGGCTGCTGGCCCTGCCCCTTGAACGTCGCCAGGCGCTGCATGCCCCCGCTCACACCACCGCCTTGCATGGCGCGGCCCCCTGCCCGCCCGCCGTCAAGCAAGCCATGATCGACTGGTGGGGGCCCATTCTGCTGGAGTACTACTCAGGCAGTGAAGGCATTGGCTTGACACTGATCGACTCGCACGACGCCTTGAAACATCCCGGGTCGGTGGGCCGTGCACGCAAGGGAACGATCCACATCGTGGGGAGCAACGACGAAGCGCTGCCTGCGGGACAAACCGGCGTGGTGTATTTCTCCGGCGTAGCGCCATTCCAATATCACAAGGCGCCCGACAAAACCGCCCAACGCACGCACCCTCAAGGTTGGCAAACCTTTGGCGACATCGGCCATGTGGATACCGAAGGCTATCTGTACCTCACGGATCGGGCCGACGACATGATCATCTCCGGTGGCGTCAATTTGTATCCACAGGAAATTGAACAGGTGCTGCGCCAGTTGCCGGAAGTATGGGACTGTGCCGTGGTGGGCTTCCCCGATCCCGAATTCGGCGAGCGCCCGGTCGCCTTTGTGGTGGCAGATCGCGCCACTGGTCTCGCCCTCGATGCCTTGCGTCAACGCCTGACTGAGCACTGCGCACAGCAACTGGGGCGGCTCAAGCGGCCCGATCGATTTGAATTCACGAACGAGCTACCCTACTCACCCAGCGGTAAAGTGTTGCGGCGTCAGTTGCGCGCCTCGGGATCTTTGCACACTGCGCCGCAGTCCAGGCGTTGAAATTGAAGCACCTCCCCACTGAACAGATGGCGAGTACGCCGCACTCTGGCGACATCCCCTCTTGCATGGCGCACACACTCAGGCTATCTTGCAGCAGTCGGGACGATCAACGCCTGGAGATCGAGACGCTGATCTGCACCGGCGTGGTACACACATTGCCTGCACCAGGAGCATCTGCATGAAATATCGTCGCGTCTTTATTGGGCTGTGGGGTTGGCTGCTGGCTTGCGCATTGCAAGCCCAGACCTATCCGCAAAAGCCGGTGCGCATCATCGTGCCCTACGCAGCGGGTCAAGGGACTGATATTGCCTCACGCTACTTGGCCGATGAACTCTCCAAAGTGGTCAACCAGGCATTCGTGATCGACAACCGACCAGGTGCAGGCGGCAACATCGGCACCCAGTTAGCGGCCAAGTCCGCACCAGACGGCTACACGTTGATGGTGGGCACCAATGCCACACATGCCGCCAACGCCTATCTTTACGCCAACCCGGGTTTCGATCCTCAAGCCGACTTCGAACCGATTGCCATGGTGGGCATTCTGCCCCTGGTCTATGTCACCCAACCAGGCAACCCCATCTCCTCCATCCCCGAGCTCACCAACGCCTCGCAAGCGCGCCCTGAGCGCTTGACCGTGGCCATCTCCACCACCACATGTCGCATGGCGCATGAGTTGTACAAGAGCCGCGCGCCTGCACCGCTGTTTCCGGTGGATTTCAAGGGCAGCACACAATCCATCACGGCACTGGTGGGCGGTCATGTGGACTACATGGTGGACACCGTCGCGTCCTTGCGTTCGCAGATCACCAGCGGCCAGTTGAAAGCGCTGGGGGTGACCTCGGCCAAGTCCAGCCGCATGCTGCCTGGCGTGAAGTCATTGGCCGAACAAGGCGTCCAGGGGTATGAGCTGGTGGGCTGGACGGTATTGTTCGCCCCTAAAGGCGTGCCCCCGGAGGTCTCGCAGGTGCTGTCGGCGGCCACGGCCAAAATGCTGGCACGCCCTGAAGTGCAAGACAAGCTGATGCAATTAGGCATTGACCCGCAAATCAAGTCCGGGCCTGAACTCAAGGCTTTCGTCGACGCAGAAAAAGACAAATGGGGACGCTTGATTGCGGCTGCCAAGATTCAACCCAACTGAGCTGTTGTCATGAACCATCCCCTGCGCCGTTCCCTTCTGACCGCTGGTGCCGCCCTGCTGGCCACGCCCTTGCTGGGACGTGCCCAGTCAAACTGGCCCAGCAAACCCATTCGCGTGGTCTCGGCCGGCTCACCCGGCGGCAGCAGTGATGTCTATGTGCGCATCATCGAAAACCGCATGCGCGAGCGTCTGGGACAGCCCTTCGTGCTGGACAACAAACCGGGTGCAGGTGGCATGACCGCAGCGGGCATCGTCTCCAATGCACCGCCGGATGGGCACACGTTGTTCATCAGCAATCTGGCCACCAATGCCATTGGTCTGCACCTCTACAAAAAACCCAGTTTCGACCCCAGCAAGGACTTGCCAGCCGTGGCCCGTATCGCCACGATGTCCAATGCGGTGGCCGTGCGCGCGGACTCGGGTCTGCAGAATTTGCAACAGCTGATCGCCGCCCTCAAGTCGGGCAAGGCACGTCCGTTTTACGGCTCTGCTGGCGTGGGCACCTCGTCTCAGCTCACGGGTCACATGCTGGGCAAGGCCATGGGCATGGAACTCAACCATGTGCCCTACAAGGGCACCGCCGCCAATCTCAACGCTTTGCTGGCGGGTGAGATCACCTTCAGCGCGGACAACCTGCCGCTGTACCTGCCGCATGTGAAAGCGGGCACGCTGAAGGTGCTGGCCGTCACGCAAGCCAAGCGTTTGGACACGCATCCCGAGTTGCCCACGGTGATGGAGTCCACCGGCTGGACGGGGTTTGACATTTACTCCTGGTATGGGCTGTCCGCCTCCACGGGGACGCCGCCCGACATTCTGGAGCGACTGGGCAACGAGGTAGTGGCCACCTTGAAAGAGCCCGCCATTGCCGACAAGATTCGAGACACCGGTGCCGACCCTGCGGGTCTGGGTCACCTGGCCTACCGTGACTTCATCCAGCAGGAAATTCGCAAGTGGCAGTCCATTGTGGTCTCTTCTGGGGCCAGTGCGGATTGACGTCTTTCACGTGGGGTGAAACATTGTTGTGCGAACACCACCTCACTCGGGCAGCAAACCAATTTCTTTGGCCACCCCGTTCCAGCGCTCATGCTCACGGCGCAGAAAGCTGCCCGTGGCCTCCACGCCACCCAGGGGCTCGGCGATGGGTCCCATGGTGGCCATGCGCTGCGCCACATCGGCATCCGCCAGCAACGTGTCCAGTTCCTTGCTCATGCGCTGCACGGCCTCCGCGGGCGTGC
This sequence comes from Limnohabitans sp., assembly GCA_018883305.1. GTDB lineage: Bacteria > Pseudomonadota > Gammaproteobacteria > Burkholderiales > Burkholderiaceae_C > Limnohabitans. The sequence goes on from VEQI01000007.1 coordinate 22,084, forward strand.
CCGCTGGGGCCACCACAGCAAACCAGCCCACCATGTCAAAACCGGGCAACAGCTCGGACAGGGCCGACACCTGGTCCCAACCGGCCACACGTCTGGCCGAGGTGACCGCCAGAAAACGCAACCGCCCCTGACGCACCAGTTGTGCGGTGGAAGCCATGTCTGCCACCACGGCATCCGCGTGCCCACCCATCACATCCTGCACCGCCGCCCCCACCGAGGCATACCCCACCAGGTTGGCCTGCATGGCTGCTCGTGTCTGGATCAGGCGAGCAATGATGCCGCCAAAGGTGCGTGGCCCCTCATTGGCCAGCGACAGCTTGCCCGGATCGGCCTTGGAGCGGGCGATAAGTTCCTGCATGGACTGCAAAGGTGAATCGGCTTTCACCAACACAGCAAAAGGACTCTTGGCCACAAACGCCACGGGCACAAAATCTTTCTCGGGGTCGTAGGGCAGGGTCTTGAACAAATGCTTGTTCGTGACCAGGGCCGCCGTGGTGGCGAAATAAAAGGTGTAGCCATCAGCGGGTGAACGCGCGGCGGCTTGTGCGCCGATGATGTTTTGTCCGCCGGGTTTGTTCTCCACCACCAATGCCTGGCCCAGTGACCTGGCCAGACGATCCCCCAGCAAGCGCGCCACGTTGTCTGGCCCGGAACCCGGTGGCTGCGACAAAATGAATTTGACGGGCTTGTCGGGCCAGGCGCTGCGCACCTGTGCCCACCCCTGGGGCAGCGCCAAGGCCAGCACGCTGGCCTGAATGAAGTCTCTGCGTTGCATGCGGGTCTCCTGGTGATAGGGGGTGAGGTGAAGGGGTTAGAGATTCGCCAGTTCGTTCAATTGCCGAGCCATCTCAGGCCAAGTGGAAGCCACGCCGTAAACATAGTGGTCAGGCCGAACCAGCGCGACCTGGCAGTGATGCCGTTTGAACCAAGCCTGCAACACGCCCTCCACTTCCTGGAAGTCGTGGTGTCCAAGTTGCGCCATGCACAAGCCAGGGCGCGACCACTGCTGCGCTTGTTCTATCCACGCGGGTGGCGCATCGTCACTGAACAGCAATCGCCAACCAACACCCAGCAC
>VEQI01000237.1 GCA_018883305.1 Limnohabitans sp.
GGGTAAGCCCTATCAGACCACCACGGTGGGACAACCCCTGCTGGAAATCATCTCGGCGGGCGTGCCCAAATTGCGCGTGAGTGCCAGCTCTAAGCTGTTCACCCGTATCCGCGTGGGTTCCAACTTGCGTGTCACGATTGATGAAACTGGCGTGACCTACAACGCCCAAGTCAGCCTCGTCAACGCGCGCATCGATCCGGTGAATCAGACCTTCGAGATGGAGGCGCGCGTGCAGGGTCAAGCCACCAACTTGTTGCCTGGCATGAGTGGCACGGCGGTGCTGGCGCCGGGGCGTTGAGTCATGAGTGACATCCGCTTTGCTTCGGCGCAACCGCATTCCTGGCAGGTCCTGGATCAACTGGCCAGCAAAGCGCGCGCGGCGGATACCGAGCAGGCGCTGTTGTTTGTCATGGCCAACGACAGCTTTGCGATGGTGCCCTACCGCTCGGCGCTGGTCTTCACGGTGCATCAGGGTGAGCCCGTGCTGAGTTGCGCCTCTGGCCTGACTTCAGTGGATCGTCGCAGTGCATTTGGTTCCTGGGTGGAGCAGGTGGTGGCGGCGTTGTTGCCACGGCTGGCCGACACACATCGCTTCACCTTGGAGGATGTGCCCGAGGCATTGAGAGCCGCCTGGCGCGAGTACTGGCCGCCGCAGGTACAAATTCATCCGGTGCCAGGCACGGGTGTCCAGATACTGGGCGCCGTGGTGTATGTGACCGACGAGCCCTGGCCGGACGTGACCCTGTCCATGCTCAGTGCCTTGCACCAAGTGCATGGTCTATGCCTGCAACACTTGCGGACACAGCGCGGGCCGTTCGATTTTCTGAAGCTATGGGTGGATGGCCGGCAACTCAAGACGCGCAAATACCTTTGGCGGGGTGTGTTGGCGTTGCTGCTGGTGTTGTGTGTGCCCATCCGGCAGTTTGTGATTGCGCCAGCAGAGATCATTTCTCTGGATGCGGTGGCGGTGACCTCCCCGCTAGAGGGCATTGTGGCGCAGATGGAGGCCAAGCCCAACCAGCCCGTCAAGAAGGGTGAGGTGCTGTTTCGTCTGGATGACACGGCCATTCGCAACCGTCTGGAGACGGCGCGTCAGGGGTTGGAAGTGGCGCGTGCAGAATATCTGGCCGGGGCACATCGTGCCTTCGTGACCACGGACAAATCAGCTGAGGCTGGTGTCCTCAAGGGGCGTATCAACGAGCGACTGGCCGAGGTGGCCTCCTTGCAAGACCAAATGGCCCTGCTGGAGATTCGGGCGCCGCGTGACGGTATTGCCGTCTATGGTCAGGAGAACGATTGGATTGGCAAGCCGGTGAGTGCCGGGCAACGCATCATGGAGCTGGCCGACAGCCAGAAAGCGGGCGTGAATGCCTGGGTCCCGGTGGCCGATGCCATCAACTTGCGGTCCGGCGAGGTCATTCATGTGTTGCTGTATGCCGACCCCTTGCACCCCATGACCGCCACCATCGAATTGGCCAGCTACCAGGCCACCAAGTCGCCTGACGGCGTGGCCGCCTATCGTGTGCGTGCCACCTTGCCCTCGCAAGAGACCGTTCGGCTGGGTCTCCGGGGCAGCGCCAAGATCAATGGCGATTGGGTGCCACTGGCTTACTTTCTGTTTCGGCGACCGTTTTCTGCGGTGCGTCAGTGGCTGGGTGTCTGACGATGTTGCCGCCATCCACGGCATTGCCCGCTTTGCGTGAAGACCTGGTGCTGCATCCCGGCGCCACGCAAAAGGATGGCGCACCCAGCTGGATGATTGAAGATCCCTTGCGTGGTCGCTTCTTCCGCATGGGTTGGCTGGAGTTTGAGGTGCTCACGCGCTGGCATTTGGGTGATGCTCAGGCGGTCGCGAGCCGGGTGGCACAAGAAACACTGCTCACGCCCGAGGTGGACGAAGTGCTGGCGGTGCGGGATTTTTTCTTGCGCCATGAATTGCTGGTCAACCCGGCGCTGATGCAGCGCATCACCGAAGCCCCCTTGCCCCAGCCCAGTCTGGCGACCAAGGCCTTGCACAACTACCTGATGTTTCGTCTCCCGCTGGTGAACCCGGACGCTTGGCTGGGACGCCATATGCGCGCCTTTGCGCCACTATTGGGTGCGCGCGCGTTTGTTGCCTCCATGGGCGCAGCGCTCCTTGGGCTGTTTTTGGCCTTGCAGCAATGGGACCGTTTTTCGTCCACTTTTTTGGAGACGCTGTCGTTGACGGGCATGCTCAGCTACCTGGTGGCACTCATCTTTGCCAAGGTGTTGCACGAACTGGGACATGCCTTCACCGCCAAGCAACTGGGGCTCAGAGTGCCGCGCATGGGGGTGGCCATCGTGCTTTTGCTGCCCATGCTGTACACCGACACCGGAGAAACCTGGCGCTTGACCCGACGTCAGGACCGATTGGCGATTGCCATGGCGGGCATGCGCATTGAACTGATGCTGGCCGCCTGGTGCACCCTGGCCTGGAGTTTCCTGCCAGATGGCGCATGGCGGGGGGCGATGTTCTTTTTGGCCACCACCAGCTGGATCATGACGTTGGCGGTGAACGCCAGCCCGTTCATGCGCTTCGACGGTTATTACATGATGTCCGACGCCACGGGCATTCCCAATCTGCATGATGAAGCGGCCAAGGTGGTACGGCATGCTTTGCGTCGACATTTGCTGGGCTTTGACGAGCCCGAGCCCACCCTGGAGGGCGATGCGCCACCGCCGTGGCTGTTGTGGTTTGGGCTGGGCACACTGGCCTACCGCTTCTTCCTGTTTCTGGGCATTGCGGTTACGGTCTACTTTTATTTCTTCAAGGCGCTGGGCATTTTTTTGTTTGCGGTGGAAATCTGGTGGTTCATTCTCAAACCGCTTTTCACGGAAATGCGCATATGGTGGACGGGACGTCAGCACATACAGCTTCAACCTGCCTTGCGCATGGGCGCTGTCTTGTTGGCACTGGGCGCCGTGTTGGTCGTGCCTTGGCACAGCCAGGTGCAAGCCGAAGGATGGCTTCGCGCAGGACAGGAATTTGCCGCGTACTCCCCACGCGCCGCCCGTGTGCTGGACATGCCTCTGGCGGGAGAAGTGCGCTCGAGTCAGCGTCTGGCAGCGCTGGTCTCGCCCGATCTGGAACTGCGCGGCGCACGTGCGAACGCGCGCATCGGTGCGTTGGACTCACGCATGCAGGCCGCCACCGGTGCTGAACAGTTGATGGAATCCCTGCGCAGCACGCGTGAACAGTTGAACCAACAATGGAGCGAGGCGCGTGGCACCCAGGTGGAGTCCCGCCAGCTTGAGTTGAGCGCGCCCTTTGCAGGGCGGGTGGTGGATGTGGTGCCGGACGTGATCGCTGGCTCGATGGTGGCGCGACAGGAGGTGCTGGCCCGGGTGATTGATTCCACGCACTGGATCGCTGAGGCATATGTGGATGAGGACGATGTCAAGCGCATTGGCCTGGGAGCGCAGGTGCGCGCTTATGTGCACGGTGTGCATCAGGAAGTGCTGGACGGGCAGGTCGATCAGATTGACACCGTGCCGTTGGACCAATTGCCCGCCGAGATGCTGGCAGCCCGTTTTGGCGGCTGGTTGCTCACCACCGATGACACCACGCAACTCAAGCCTCGGCAAACCTTGTACCGAGTCCGGGTGGCCTTGTATCACCCACCGACGATGGCGCAGGTTCGCCTGGCTGGATTCAACATCCAGGGTGAGCGCATCAGCCTGATCGGACGGATGGCGCGCGGCGTGGTGAGTGCGTTGGTGTTACAGGCCAGCTTTTAACACTCTCAATAGGCTGGCACGGTTCGTCTCAGCGCCCCTTGAATACGGGTTCCCGCTTGTCCACAAAGGCGCGCGTTGCCTCACGATGGTCTTCGGTCTGGGCGCAATGGACGTGGTGTGTGGCTTCCAGGTCCATGCAGTCCATGAGGTTGCCGTGGATGGCCCGGTTGAGGTTTTCTTTCATGTAACGGTAGGCCACGGTGGGGCCGCTGGCCAGGCGACGTGCAATGGCCTGCGCGCGTTGTGCCAGTTCATCCGCAGGGCAGACCCAGTTCACCAGCCCCAGTGACAAGGCTTGGGCCGCTTCAATGCGTTCGGGCAACAGGTACATTTCTCGCGCCTTGGCTGCGCCCACCAGACGAGTCAGGAAATAAGAGCCTCCGTAGTCACCGGAGAAACCCACCTTGGCAAAGGCGGTGGTCATCACGGCGGTGTCCGCCATGATGCGCAGATCACAGGCCAGTGCCAGGGAGAAGCCGGCACCGGCGGCTGCGCCAGGCAAGGCGGCCAGGGTGGGCTTGGGCATGGTGAACAAGCGCCCCGAGGTGCCGCGCTGGTCCAGGCGTTGGCGATGGATGTACTCATCGATGGTGTGCGAGCCAGGTTCGTTGTAGCTGCGGGTGAGCATGCTCTTGACGTCGCCGCCCGCGCAAAAGGCGCGCCCCTGGCCGGTCAACAAGATGCATTTGACAGCCGGATTGCTCTCTGCGGCGGCCAGTTGTGCTTGCAAGGCCTCATTCATGGGCCGTGAAAGTGCATTGCGCGCATCCGGTCGGTTGAAGGTGAGCGTGAGCACGCCTTGGTCCAGGGTGGCGAGGAGATCCGTGGTGCCGGTGTCAATCGTGGTGGAGGACATGGTGTGTGGGGAAGAAAGAGAATCGATATTATCAACATCAAATCCGAATTTGCGTTGAGTAAATATGGTCAATTTGAATGTATTTGAATGAATATGAAAGGATTTGAATATCCATAAATATGGACGAGTGTGGTTTTGAATATCGGTATAAAATCCCCCCTTTATTTAAAAAAGGTTTATTTCATGGCTACATCCGTTGCATCTCAATTGGCTAAACTGCGCAAAGAACGTGAGGCGCTGGAAAAACGCGAAAAAGCCCTGATGGCGCGTACCCATGACAAGGCCTTGAGCAAAATCGTCCAGATCGCCCGTGATGCTGGCCTTTCTGCTGAAGATATCGCCAAGGCCCTGGGCCAGGGCAAGGCCACCAAAAAACCCGCCCGTGCCGCTGGGAAATCCACCGGCTCCCGTGGCAAAGTGGCGCCCAAGTACCGTAACCCGGCTCAGGCCGACCAGACCTGGACGGGGCGTGGCAAGGCCCCTGTGTGGGTGCAGGCGCTCAAGGCCGCCGGTACGCTGGAGACGGCCCTGATTAAATAATTGAATTGAGTCACGTTTCGCTGGAATATCGGCGACATGAATCAGCAACCCACGGGTTTTAAAATCCGTGGGTTTTTTATTGTCAAATAAATAGATATTCAAACATTGATTGAATCACAAGGAGACAACGATGAAAAATCCATTGACCTGGGTGTCCAAATTGATGTGTGTGTTCATGGGGGTGGGCATGACGGTGCATGCCCAGGAGTCTGAACGCCGTTTCAAAGTGCTGACCCTGGACGAAATGACCGCAGCCCAACGCGAAGTGGCCGACAAAATCCGCTCGGGCCCGCGCGCCTCGGTGAGCGGCAGTGCGGCCAACAGTGGCAACAGTGTGGGCAGCCCCTTCAACGTGTGGCTGCGCAGTCCGGAATCTGCAGACCC